>DASQTT010000278.1:0-9795 GCA_035641735.1 Actinomycetota bacterium
GCGTGCAGGCATTTCACCCCCGTCCGCGTCCCGCCCACGCCGCCGAACGCCTCGGCCCCCGTTTTCAGCTCGGCCCGTTCGGCCGCGTAGGCGCGGTGAGCCTCGGTGATCGAGGTCGCGATCGCCGTGTCCTCGTTGAGCCGCGCGATCCAGCCCTCGGATTCCAGACGAGACACCGCCTTCATGGCGTCCGGACACGTCAGCCAGAACGTCGTGGGGAACGGGCGGCCTTCGGCGTCGACCGGATCGTTCCGGATCACGAGCGGGTGGCCGGAGGTGCATCGCGCGACCACCGAGAACCTCGTCGTCGGCTCTCGACCGAGCTGGTTCCGGACGGCGTCGAGATCGGCCGTCCGGAGCTCGTCGCTCACGGACTACTTGCGCTTGTGCTCGACCGCGCGCTTGTAGTCGACCAGCCGCTCCTCGGACTGGCGCATGAACTTCTTGAGCATGTGCTCGAACTCGGGATCGGAGCCGCGGCGAGCCCGCGGCGGAGCGGGATCCTGGAGCGCCTTGATCGAGAGATCGATCTTGCCGTCCTCCTTGATCGCGACGACCTTCGCCTGGACGACGTCTCCCTCACGGAGGTGGTCGTGGACGTCCTTGACGTAGTTCCGATCGACCTCCGAGATGTGGACGAGTCCGAGGCGTCCGTCCTCGAGCTGGAGGAACGCGCCGTAGGGAGTGATGCGGGCGACGGTGCCGTCGATCACCGCCCCGACTTCGATCTCCGCGATGTGGACCGCTCCTTCCCATCCGCGCGGGGCGTTCGCCCGCGCGACAGGGGTCAGTGTGAGCGACGGCGCCCGGGCCGTCAATGGGACCGACTCGTCCGCCTGCTCATGTCGCCTGCGCTGCGCTACCTTCGCCCGATGCTCGTGCGCCGATTCGACGACCCCGAGGCCTTCCGCGAGACGGCGCTCCCCTACCTGACGCAGGACGAGGCCCGGCACAACCTGGTGCTCGGGATCACCTCGAACCTCGTCTCGAGGCCCGGGCTGCACGAGCTCTACGACCTGTGGGTCGCGTCCGACGGCGACGAGGTGGCGGGCGTCGCCCTTCGGACGCCTCCGTACAACCTCGTGCTCGCGCAGCCGCGAGACGAGGCCGCCCTCGATGCGATCGTGGACCGGCTCCTGGACGAAGGTCAGGATCCGCCCGGCGTCGTGGCAGCCGTCCCGGAGCTCGACGCGTTCGTGGCCGCGTGGACGGCCACGAGAGACGTCGACGCGACGCTCGTGATGCGCCAGGGCGTCTACGAGCTCCGGGAGGTCCTGCCCACCCCCGCGCCGCCGGGGTCGCCGCGACCCGCGACCCCTGAGGACCGCGACCTCGCGATCGCATGGGTCCGCGGGTTCGCCGAGGAAGCCCTCAGGGACGACCCCGAGGCAGATCGGATCACCCGCGTGATCGAGGACCGGCTCGACGGGAGCGAGCGTGCGGGGATCTGGCTCTGGGAGGACGGCGGTCGCCCCGTCGCGATGTCCGGCTACGGGAGCGAGACGCCGAACGGGATCCGGATCGGTCCCGTATACACGCCTCCGGACCTGCGTGGTCGCGGGTACGCGACCGGGCTCGTGTCGGAGCAGAGCCGCTGGCTCCTGGGAACCGGGCGCAGCTTCTGCTTCCTCTACACGGACCTCGACAATCCCACGTCGAACGCGCTGTACCGGCGGATCGGCTACCGGATGATCGCCGAGTCGGGCGAGGTCCGCTTCGACCCCAAGTCCGCCGCCTGAGCCGTCAGCAGTCGGGGGGCGGCGCCGGCGCACCCTCCTTCGGCACGACGACGAACGCGACCTCCCCCGGTCGCACCATCCCCAGGCATTGCCGCGCCAGCCGCTCGAGGTACGTCTCGTCGCGGAGCCGCTCCGCCCGGTCGCTCAGCCGTTCGTTGCTCGCGGCGAGCTCGGCCGCCTCACGCTGTAGCTCCGCGAGCTCGGCGCGCTGCTCGAAGTACATCCGCGCGGGAGCGGTCGACAGGAAGACGATCCCGGCGAGGACGACGAAGAGGATCGTTCCGCGGGCCGTCAGGCGCGCGCGACCACGGCGCGGTCGAGCGGACCGGCGGCGGATCCTTGCGCCGGTCGCGACGGCTGGGGAAGGGGCCGCCGTGCGCATCGCCTATCCGCCGCCGCCCAGGAGCTCGGTGCCGGCGAACCGGGCGTCGTCGCCGAGTTGCTCCTCGATCCGGAGGAGCTGGTTGAACTTCGAGGTCCGCTCACCCCGCGACGGTGCGCCGGCCTTCAGCTGACCGGCGTCCGTCGCCACGGCGAGGTCGGCGATCGTCGTGTCCTCGGTCTCGCCGCTCCGATGCGAGACCACGACGCCGAAGCGGCTCCGGCGCGCGAGCGCGATCGCGTCGAGGGTCTCGGTGAGCGTCCCGATCTGGTTGACCTTCACGAGGATCGCGTTCGCCGATCGCTCGCGGATGCCGCGCTCCAAGCGCTCCACGTTCGTCACGAACAGGTCGTCGCCGACGACCTGGATGCGTCCGCCGAGCGCTCCGACGAGCGACGCCCAGCCCGCCCAGTCGTCCTCGCCAAGCGGATCCTCGATCGAGACGATCGGGAAGCGGTCGAGCAACCCCGTCCAGTACTCGATCATGTCGCCGGCCGACCGGTCCGAGCCTTCCAGGCGGTACCGCCCCTCGCCCGTCGCCAGCTCCGACGCGGCCGGGTCCATCGCCAGTGCCACCTCGGCGCCGGGTTCGAGACCCGTCGCCTCGATCGCCTGGAGCAGCAGCTCGAGCGCCTCCGCGCCGGTCCCGATCTGGGGCGCGAACCCCCCCTCGTCGCCGACCGCGGTGGAGAGTCCCTTGTCGTGCAGGATCTTCTCGAGGCTGTGGAAGCACTCGGCCCCCCAGCGCACCGCCTCCGAGAACGACGAGGCGCCGACCGGCATCACCATGAACTCTTGGAGCTCGAGCTCGTTGTCGGCGTGAGCGCCGCCGTTGATCACGTTGAACATCGGCGTCGGGAGCACGTGCGCGTTCGGCCCGCCGAGCGACCGCCACAGAGGCATGCCCTGCGAGTCCGCGGCGGCCTTCGCGACCGCGAGCGAGACGCCGAGGATCGCGTTCGCGCCGAGCGTCGACTTGTCGTCCGAGCCGTCGAGGTCGATCAGGGTGCGGTCGATCGCGCGCTGGTCGTAGGCGTCCATCTCGGCGACCGCCGGCGCGATCGCGTCGTGCACGTTCGCGACGGCCTGAAGGACGCCTTTGCCGCCGTACCGCGCCGCGTCGCCGTCGCGGAGCTCGAGGGCCTCGTGCTCGCCGGTCGACGCGCCGGAGGGGACCGCCGCGCGGCCGAACGCGCCGTCGTCGAGCCAAACGTCCACCTCGATCGTGGGATTCCCTCGAGAGTCGAGGATCTCCCGAGCGCGGATCGACTCGACCAGGGACATGGGTCACCGATCGTAGCCGACGGTCCGCCCGGGACCGCGTATCTCGCGCGGATCAGCCGCGCCGGTAGTCGGGCGGCGGACGCCGGAACTGCCAGTACCGGCTCAGCGGGTCGAAGCCCAGCTTCGCGTAGAGCTCCTTGGGCCAGTCGTCATCGTCGGCGATCAGGAACACGAGATCCGCGCCGGCGGCTCGTCCCTGCCGTACCGCGTGAGACACGACGGCCGTCGCCACGCCGCGTCCCCGGTACCGCTCGAACGTGTGCACGTCGTCGATCTCCGCGACCCCCTCGTGGACGTACAGCTCGCAGTAGCCGGCGGGCGACCTATCGGCCAGCGCGACGAAGAACCGCGTGCGGGTCCGCTCCTCGAAGATCCGACGGATCCCCGCGTCCATCTCCGCGTCCTCTCGTGTCATCCGGTCGGCCGCCTCGAGGTTGCCCTCGACGAGGAGCGGAGAGACCGACTCGAACGACCACTGCTCGACGGGGAGCGTCGACCCTCGCTCGGTTCCGCGCCGGGCGGCCATCAGGAGGAGGGCGTCGACCTCCCATCCCGAGTCGCGGAACCCCGGCGCCAACCGCGCCCCTCGATCGTCGTCCAGCACCACGATCTCCCGGTGGTCGAAGCCCGAGTACAGCCGGTCGACCTCCTCGAGCAGCGCCTCGAGCTCGACATCGACGCCGGGCCCCACCCGGAGGAAGTTCCCGTCCCAGTAGCGAGGGAAGTCGTCGTTGAACAGCGCCGTCCCGAATCGTGACGGCTCGATCCTCGTGCTCGTCGCCTCCTCTCGCCACGCGAGGTACCGCCGGATCCGCTCGAGGTCGTCCATCGAGACGACGGAGGATACGGGGGGGTTGGCGCCATGGAGGAGCCTGACCAGACTCTGTGGCGTGAACGACGACGCGACGGAACCGGAGGGCTGCTGCTTCGACGAATGGGCCGTGAACAGCGCGGCCCGCGCCAGGAAGCGGGGCTTCGGCGCGAAGGTCACCGAGCGCGTCCTCGGTGCGCTGGAGCGTCAGGGGCTCGGCGGCCGGACGGTGCTGGACGTGGGATGCGGAGCGGGAGACCTGGCCCTGGCCGCGGTCGACCGCGGCGCCGCACGAGCGAGCGGGATCGACCTGAGCCCGGGCGGGATCGAGGAGGCTCGGCGGCTCGCCGCGGAACGAGGGCTCTCGGATCGGGCTGCCTTCTCGGTGGGGGACGGCGCCGAGGCGCCCCTGGACCGGCACGACGTGGTCACCCTGAACCGTGTCCTCTGTTGCTATCCGAGCGTCGAGCGGTTGCTGGAGAACTCGCTCGGCGCCGCCGGCAGCATCTACGCATACACGGCGCCGGTGCACACCGGCGTCGTCGGGCGGTTCAACCGGATCTCCGTCGCGATCTCGAATGCCTGGTTCCGGCTCCGCGCGAAGAAGTTCGGCGGCTTCCAAGCCTTCGTCCACGACCTGGACCGGGTGGACCGGACGATCGCATCGGCGGGCTTCCGCCGGGTCCGTCGATCCCACGAGCGCATCACGTGGCAGCTCGCGGTCTTCGTCCGCAGCTGAGCTACCAATCGATGTCTTCGAAGCCCTCGGCTCCGGGGATCGCTACCGGCTCGGCGCCGGTCTCGTCGATCCGATAGACGCCGCCGCCCATCTCCAGGAGGAGGAAGTTCCTTCCGGAGCCGTCGAGCTCGATGTCGATCCAGTCGGCCGTCGGCAACAACGTGCTGAGGATCTCGCCGTCCGCGGTCACGGAGATCACCGAGGACTCCTCGACTTCATCGGTGGCGTAGGTCGAGCAGCAGGAGTGCCGCACGACGAGGCCGCCCGTCGGGACGTGGTAGCCGACCACCGTCCATCCTGCTTCCTCATCGTTGGGTCCGATCTCATCGAGGTCCTCCAGGGTCGCCCCGTCGTCGTCGACGGAGAGGATGTGCAGCCTGGGGTTGGCGTCACCGAGGGAGAACATCGACAGGGCGAGGCGCCGGGAGTCCGGGAGCCACGTGAGCGACCCGGCGAACCGGTCGTTGAACCCCGCGGCCCACGCGTGCTCGGTTCCCGTCACCAGGTCGATGATCGAGACGCCGTCGCCGCAGATCCCGAGCTCACCGTCACAGGTGACGTAGGCCAGGTACCGTCCGTCCGGGCTGAGCGTCGGCTTGCGCCCCTGAGCCACGGGTTTGGGCTCGCCGCCTGCAGCCGGTACGCTCATGATCCGCTCCGGCTTCCCGAACGGGACGAAGTAGACCGTGGAGCCGTCGGCGGAGACCTCGAGGTCCACCGTTCCGACTTCCTCCGAAGGCCCTCCGAGCGTCTCGTTGTCGACGAGGACGCGGATGGCGTCGCCGGAAGCGGAGTCGACCAGGACGATCTCGCCTCGCCGGAGCCCGACGAAGCTGTCCGGATATCCCGCGACGGGACCGGGCTCCGGCGAGGGCGTCACGGTCGAGTCGCGTCCCGTCCGCTGCTCGAAGACGCCGCCGCGCAGCGCCGCCGCCCCGACGACGATCGCGGCGATCGCGGCGAGACCGGCGCCGGCGCCGACCAGGACGCGGCGCCGCCGCGAGCGCGTGGCCACCGTGCGCGGCATCCGCGGGTCGGTCACGTGGTCGCGCGCCCGCTCGTCGAGCAGCGTCTTGATCCGGTCGTCGAGGTCGGTCATGCCTGCGTCACCTCCGCGCGGAGCCGTTCGAGCCCGCGATGGATGAGGGACTTCACCGTGCCGACCGGACACTGCATCGCGGCGGCCACCTGCGCGTCCGAGAGGTCTTCGTAGTAGCGCAGCACGATCGCCGTGCGCTGCTTCGGCGCCAGCTGCTGGAGCGTCGCCCACATCGCGTCCCGCTCGTCGGGGTCCTGCGCCGGGGCGGCATCCTCACGGCGCGGCTGGCGGGCGAGGTACTCGCGCTCCGTTCGGCGCCGGCGGAAGTGGGATCGGGTCAGGTTCACGACCGTCCGTCGCAGGTACCACTCGAACGCCTCGGGCTGCCGGAGATCCCGGAAGCGACCGAAGGCTCGGACGAAGGCCTCCTGGGTGAGGTCGTCGGCGAGGTGCCGATCACCGGTGAGGAGGTACGCGAGTCGGCCCGCCGCGGGGGCGTGCCGAGCGTAGAGGTCGGCGAGCCGCCCCTGCTCCACCCGGTCGGTGCGTTCGACGTGCGTCGTGACGGTCATCATCGTTGCCGTTCCAGACGTCCGGAAGCACCGAACGGTTGCGGTTCGGCCGGGTTCGCCCGGTCCCTCAGGGCGTCCGGTCGAAGAGCTGCCGGACCGCTTCCTCCGACAGGGCCGCGCCGGACTCCCCATCGGCCTCGGCCATCAGGCGCTCGAAGCGCTCCGCGAAGCCCCTCGTCGCCCGCCGGAGCGCGGTCTCGGCATCCACGTCGAGCTTCCTGGCGGCGGCGACGGCGGCGAAAAGGAGCTCGCCGATGCGCTCTTCCGCGTCCTCCGAGCCGTCCGCGTCGAGGGCCGCGGCGTCCGCCTCGAGCGCCTCGATCGCAGCCGAGGCGGTCGGCCATTCGGCTCCCCACCCGGCGGCGCGGCGCTGCACCTTCGCGGCGCGCGCCAGCGCCGGGAGCGTCGACGGGATGTCCTCGTCGGCGCCGCCGCGCGAGCCCGTCTCCTCGGCCTTCAACTTCTCCCAGTTCGTCAAGACCTCGCCGGCGCCGGAGACCTCGACGTCGCCGAACACGTGGGGATGGCGATGCACGAGCTTCTCGACGAGACGGCGGGCGACGTCGTCCACGTCCCAGTACCCTCCGTCGGCCGCGATCTGCGCGTGGAAGACCACCTGGAGCAGCAGGTCGCCGAGCTCGTCGCGGATCGCGTCGGAGTCGCCGCCGTCGATCGCATCGAGCAGCTCGTGGGTCTCCTCGAGCAGGTGCCGCGCGAGCGTCCCGTGCGTCTGCTCGCGATCCCACGGGCATCCGCCGGGCGCCCGGAGCCGGGCCATGACCTTGATCAGATCGAGGAGCCTTCGTCCCTGCTCCGAGGACGGCACCGGCCCCGGCGGCACGTGCGTCGCCGGGTCGGGACGCGCGTCGGTCACGTCGAGGGCGAGGGCGCGACCGCGTCCGCCTCCGGATCCGTGCTCCGGGTGGCGGTGAGCGTGAACGTCCGAGCGACGAAGGTCCCGTAGCGCGGATTCACCTGGATGTCGAGCTCGGCGGCCCGCGCGGCGAGCCACGACTGGAACTCCCGATCGGCGAGCGGCTCGAGGAGCCCCTCCTTCGCCTCCTCGTACGGCGTGACGGATTCGTCGACGAGGTAGATCACGTGCCAGCCGAACTGGGTCTGCACCGGCTCGGACACCTCGCCGGGATCGAGCGCGATCGCCGCCCGGGCGAAGGGTTCCGCGTACCCCGATGCGGTCGCGGCGCCGAGGGCGCCGCCGCTCTCGTCGGCACCCGGTTCGGTCGAGACGCGCCGCGCCACGTCCATGAACTCCTCCTGCGTGGCGTCGCGCACCCTTCGGTAGACGTCGCGTGCCTCCGATTCGGACGCCACCAGGATGTGGATCGCGTCGACGACCGTGAAGTCGAGGACGCCTTCGTCGTAGAGCCGGTGGAGCTCCTCGTCGCCCACCTGTTCCTCGGCCACGGCCGTGCGGACCTCGCGGATCGTCAGGATCCTCCGGCCGAGCTCGCTCAGGTCGTCGCGGGTGACCGAGCGCGACGACAGGGCCTCGTTCAGCACCTCCGCACCGACCTGCGTCTCCAGCTGCCCGACGGCCCGCTCGACCTCGCCGGCGCTCGGCCCGAGGTCGTTCCGCTCGGCGTAGCCCTGCACCGCGAGCCAGAGCAGCTCCCCGGAGAGCACCGCGCGCTCGCACGCGGCGTCCTGGCTCTCGCCGGCCGCCGGTTGGCCGCACGGGGCGCCTTGCAGATCGGCCAGGGCCCGCTGCAACGAGACCGCGTGCTCGAGGTCGGCGGTGGCCACGTCGCGGTCGCCCACGCGGGCGACCTCGGGCCGGTCGAGCCCGCATGCGGTGAACGTGAGCAGCGCGACGAGCGCAACGAGGGAGGATCGGGAAAGGCGACGCATCCGACGAGTCTAGCCTCGCCTCTCCGGAGCGACGGGGGCGATCTCGCCGACGGCCTCGCGGAGGCGGGCCTCCACCCACGCCGGCAGGTCGGCGCCGGCGATCCGATCGGGGGTGAGGTTCAGCGTCTGCTTCGCGGCGTGATAGGTCGAGCCCGGGACCCGCTCGCCCAGGTCGAGCAGAAGCGCGTCGTCGATCCGCACGGGGCGGATGCGGACCTGGTCCCGGAAGGTCGAGACCTCGTCCACGCCGAGCCGCCGGCAGGTCACGCGGAGCGACGCCACGGCGAAGAGCGTCTCCACCTCCTGCGGCAGCCCGCCGTACCGGTCGACGGTCTCGGCACGGATCCGTTCGAGCTCGTCGTGGTCGGCGGCCAGCGAGATGCGCCGATAGAGCTCCAGCCGGAGGGTTTCCTGCGCCACCCAGCCCGGAGGCACGAACGCCTTCACGGGGAGATCGATCCGCAGGTCGCGCTCCTCCTCCACCGGCGTGCCCTGCAGCTGCGCGACCGACTGCTGCAGGATGCGGCAGTAGGCGTCGAAGCCGATCGTGGCGATGTGCCCGTGCTGCTCGGCGCCGAGGAGGTTGCCGGCGCCGCGGATCTCGAGGTCGCGGAGCGCGATCTTGAACCCCGACCCGAGCGCCTGGTGCCGGGAGATCGTCGCCAGCCGCTCGTGCGCCTCCTCGGTCAGCTCCCGCGCCGGGGGGAAGAAGAAGTAGGCGAAGGCGCGCTCGCTGCTGCGGCCCACCCGGCCTCGCAGTTGGTACAGCTGCGCGAGACCGAGCATGTCCGCGCGGTCGACGATCAGCGTGTTCGCGTTGGGCACGTCGAGCCCCGATTCGATGATCGTCGTGGAGACGAGGACGTCGGCGTCCCGGTCCCAGAACCGGACCATCTGCTGCTCGAGGAGTTCCTCGTCCATCCGGCCGTGCGCCAGCACGATGCTGGCGTCGGGAAGCTGGGTCTTCAGCCCCGCCGCCCGCCGGTCGATCGTCGCCACGCGGTTGTGCACCCAGAACACCTGCCCCTCGCGCAGAAGTTCGCGTCGGACCGCGCCGAGCGCGAGCCCCTCGTCGTACGAGCCGACGTAGGTGAGGACCGGCTGGCGGTCCTCCGGCGGCGTGTCAACGGTCGACATCTGCCGGATCCCGGTGAGCGCCATCTCGAGCGTCCGTGGGATCGGGGTCGCGGTCATCGTGAGGACGTCCACCTGCGCGCGGAATCGCTTCAGTCGCTCCTTGTGCGAGACGCCGAAGCGCTGCTCCTCGTCGACGACCAGCAGCCCCAGATCGGCGAACGCGATGTCCTTCGAAAGGATCCGATGCGTCCCGATCAGGATGTCGACCCGACCGTCCGCCACC
>DASQTT010000279.1:0-2924 GCA_035641735.1 Actinomycetota bacterium
CCGGCGGGATGGGCGCCTACTCGCCGCTCCCGTGGCTCGACGAGGCCGAGGAAGCGAGGATCTGGGACCTCGTCTCGGCCACCGTGACCGCGCTGCGGGCCGACGGGGTCGAGTACACGGGCCTCCTCTATACCGGCCTGATGCTCACGGCCGACGGGCCGAAGGTCCTCGAGTACAACTGCCGGTTCGGTGACCCGGAGACCGAGGCGGTCCTCCCGCGGCTGCGGGGCGACCTGGCGGCGATGCTCGCCGCGTGCGCCACGGGAGAGCTGGAGGACGTGAAGGTCGCGCTCTCCGAGGAGGCGTCCGTCACCGTGGTGCTGGCCAGCGGCGGATATCCGGGCGCGTACAACACCGGCAGCGAGATCCGAGGCCTCGACCAGGCCGCCGCGGTCCGCGACGCGATGGTCTTCCACGCGGGCACGGAGGAGCGCGACGGTAGAGTGGTCACGGCGGGCGGACGCGTGCTCGCCGCGACGGGGTGGGGTCCCAGCCTGACCGACGCTCGGGCTCGGGCGTACGAGGCCGCGTCGGCGATCTCGTTCGACGGGATGGTCCGCCGGAACGACATCGCCGGCGGCGCGAGCGCGGGGGCCGGGTGAGAGGGGAGAGGGACGTGAGCGACGAGGCGCCGACCGTCGGGGTGCTCGCCGCCTCGCCCACCGAGCTGCCGATCATGCGGCAGGCCGGCCTGATCCTCGAGAAGTTCGGCATCCCGCACGAGGTGCGGATCATGTCCTCGTCCCGCACGCCGGACCTCGTGGACGAGTACGCGCGCACCGCCGCCGAGCGTGGCCTCCGCGTCGTGATCTGCTCCACCGGCATGTCGGGCCATCTCGCCGCCGCCGTCGCCGCCCGGACGATTCTGCCCGTCATCGGCGTCCCGATCGCGTCGGCACCACAGATGGTCGGCAACGAAGCCCTCGCGATCACCGCGCAGATGCCGACCGGCGTGCCGATCGCGACCGTCGGCGTGGACGCCGCCGTCAACGCCGCCGTCCTCGCCGCCCAGATCGTCGGGCTCGGCGACGAGGCGATCCAGGCGACCCTCTGGCGGTTCAAGGACGACCTCGCGGAGGGCCTCAAGCTGTGATCCCCCGGTACCGCGTGCCGGAGATCGACGCGGTCTGGTCGGAGGAGTCGCGGCTCGCGAACTGGCTCGAGATCGAGCTCCTCGCCGTCGAAGCGCTGGCGGAGCTCGGCGCGGTCCCGCCCGAGGACGCCGCGACCTGCCGCGAACGGGCCGCCGTCACGGTCGATGCGGTGGCGGAACGGGAGGCGGTCACCCGCCACGACGTCGCGGCGTTCGTGGACGTCGTGGCCGCCTCGATCGGTCCGGCCGGTCGGTGGATCCACTTCGGGCTCACGTCGTCCGACGTGCTCGACACGGGGTTCGCCCTCCAGCTCCGGGCCGCCGCCGACGTGTTGCTGGGCGAGCTCGAGCGGCTGCTCGCCGTCACGAAGCGCCTGGCCCTCCACCACCGCGACACGGTGATGGCCGGGCGCACGCACGGCGTGCTGGCCGAGCCCACCAGCTTCGGACACAAGCTCGCCGTCTGGGCGTTCGAGCTGGACCGCGATCGCGATCGCCTCCGCCGGGCACGCGAGGTCGTGTCCGTCGGCGCCATCAGCGGCGCGGTCGGGACGTACGCCTCGGTGGACCCGCGGGTCGAGGAGCTCGTCTGCGCGCGTCTCGGCCTCACGGCGGCCCCGGCCTCGACCCAGGTCGTGCAGCGCGATCGGCACGCCGAGTTCATGGCGACCCTCGCTCTCACGGCCTCGAGCCTCGACAGGGTCGCCACGGAGATCCGTCATCTCGCGCGGAGCGAGGTCCGCGAGGTCCAGGAGCCGTTCGCCGGCGGTCAGAAGGGATCGTCGGCGATGCCGCACAAGCGGAACCCGGTCGTCTGCGAGCGGATCTCCGGGCTGGCCCGCGTGATCCGCGGCCACGCGCAGACCGCCCTCGAGGACGTCGTCCTCTGGCACGAGCGGGACATATCGCACTCGTCGGCGGAGCGGATCGTGTTCCCGGACGCGACCGGGCTGCTCGCCTTCATGCTCCGCGAGCTCACGTGGGTGCTCGAAGGACTGCGGGTCTTCCCCGACCGGATGCGGGCGAACCTCGACGCCGGCGGCGGCATCGTGTACTCGCAGGCCGTCCTCCTGGCGCTCGTGCGCGCCGGGCTCCCGCGCGACGAGGCCTACGCGCTCGTGCAGGCGGCGGCGACCGAGGCGTGGGACCGCGGCGCGAGCTTCCGGGAGGCGATCGAGGCCGACCCGGCGATCGCGGAGCGGCTCGACACGGCGGCGATCGACGAGCTCTTCGATCCGGGCCGATCGCTGGCGAACCTGGGAGGGGTCTTCGAACGGCTCGAGAAGCTGCCGGTGGAGTCGGAGTGACCTCGCCGGGACGCCTCCGGACGCGGGGGAAGGTCCGGGACGTCTACGACGCGGGCGACGGACGGCTCCTCCTCGTGGCGACCGACCGGATCAGCGCCTTCGACGCGGTGCTGCCCGATCCGATCCCGGACAAGGGCCGGGTGCTCACCGGGCTCTCGTCCTTCTGGTTCGAGCGGACCGGCGACCTCGTCGGCAACCACGTGCTCGCGACCGAGCGGAGGTCGTTCCCGCAACCCTTCTCGGGCGAGCCGGCCCTGTCGGGGCGCGCGGTCCTCGTTCGTCGCGCGGAGGTCGTCCCGATCGAGTGCGTGGCGCGCGGATACCTCTCCGGGTCGGGGTGGTCCCAGTACCGGGAGCACGGAACCGTCTGCGGGGTGGAGCTCCCGACGGGGCTCGTCGAGGCGGACCGCCTGCCCGGGCCGATCTTCACCCCGACCACGAAGGCCGCCGCCGGACACGATCTGCCGCTCACGCCGGAAGAGGCGATCGAGCTGGTGGGACGGGGACTCTACGAGGCCCTCAAG
>DASQTT010000280.1:0-6292 GCA_035641735.1 Actinomycetota bacterium
GGATCGTTCGGCCGCCCGGCCGAGGGCCGGCCGGCCGAGCCCCGCTGCTACGATGGAACCCCGCTCGGGCGAGTGGCGGAATATGGCAGACGCGCACGGTTCAGGTCCGTGTCCGGTGATCCCGGGTGGGGGTTCAAGTCCCCCCTCGCCCACGAGGGTTCGCCTCGACCCCTAGCGGAATCGCCGGCAGCCCCGTATCGTCCGGGCTGTCTCGCTCGTCGAGCGCGAGGGGGTGACCGGATGGGGACGCGTCGAGCATCGATCGCTTTGACCGCCGCCGTCCTGGTGGCGATCCTCCTGCCACAGGCGCCGTCGACCGCGGCGTCCGCGGGAGCGCCTCGTCTCCAAGTTCGCGCCGCGCGGTCGAACGTCGAGCTGACCCGACGCGAAGGACGGCCGGTGTGGCTCGACCTCGGGGTCGCCCTCGCCTCCCTCGACGCCCCGTTCGACGTCCGGGTCCAACGTGACAGCTACGACGATCCCCTCCGTGTCTGGCAGGCGCTGCACACGCCGGGAGACGTCACCCTCGAGGAGCTTCCCGCCGACGTCCTCGACGGGTGGAACGGCTTCACCGAGTTCCTTCGGATCAAACTCTTCTCGCTCGACGGCCGACTCCTGCGGCAGCGGACATCCACGATCTGCCCGGCGGGGTGGGAGATGCAGCGGGTCGACGACTCGGGACCCTTCGACCCGACGTATCCGTTCGGCTGCTACGGCAGTCCGTTCACGCTGGGCACCGTGTGGGGGATCGATCAGGGATGGGCGATCTTCCCCGACTGGATGACGGACCTCTCGGTCAAGGTTCCCGACGGCGATTATCGGGCCGTCGTGTCCATCACTCGGCGGTACCGGGAGCTCTTCGCGGTCGATCCGGCGGATGCGTCCGTGGAGCTCGCCGTGAACATCCGGACCCGGGACGGATGCCGTCACTGCGAGGGCCCCGCGATGCCCGACGTCCTCGGGGAGCGCGCCGGCCTCACGGCTGCACCGGTCGTCGATGATCCCGACCCGGCCACCGTCGTCGATCTGGTGGCGCTCCCCGCCTTCAGCATCGGGACGAACCGCGAGCAGGGACGTGACCTCCTGAGCTTCGGGTCCAACGTGTGGAACCGGGGGCCGGCCTCGCTGGTGGTCGAGGGGTTCCGCGTCGACGACCAGGACCTGATGGAGGCCTGGCAGTACTTCCTGGACGGCGACACGATCGTCGGGAAGGCGCTGATCGGCTCGTTCGAGTTCGACGACCGGCTCGGTCACCACCACTGGCACTTCCGCCACTTCGCGAAGTACCGACTCCTCGATGCGAGCATGGCGAAGGCGGTGCGGAGCCACAAGCAGTCGTTCTGCCTCGCGCCGACCGATTCGATCGACCTCACCGTCGGTGGCGCGGTGTGGCGTCCGGAGGACATCGGGTTCAGCAGATGCGGATGGTCGTCGAACGCCCTGTGGATCCGTGAGGTGATGCCGACGGGCTGGGGCGACACCTACTACCAGTGGGCCGGCGGACAGGCGTTCGACATCACGAACGTCCCGAACGGCACCTACTGGATCGAGGTACGTGCGAACCCGCTCGGCGCGCTGTACGACGCCGATCCCACGAACGATACGGAGCTGCGTGAGGTGATCCTCGGTGGCCGGGCCGGTGCGCGCACCGTCTCCGTGCCTCCGTGGCACGGGATCGACGACTAGCGCGCTCAGGGTCCTCCGGGCGCGCCGGACCGGCGGCGTATACTCGCCTTCCCGCCGAAACCCCTACGCCGATGCCCATCTCTGTTCCCATCGCCGCCCTCGTGCTGTCACCCTCGACGCTCACGCTGGTGGCGCTTCTTGCGATCGGGCTCTCGGTGGTCGCGGTGGCCTACTCGATCGTGAACGCGGGACGCACGGGGGCCGGAGTGGGCGGACGTGTGCGCCTCGACGACACGCTCCGGGGGGTCCTGCAGGGTCAGGCCGAGCACGTCCAGAGGCTGGAGCGCGCGATCCGGGCCCTCCACGCGGCCGGCAAGAAGCAGCACGTCGAGATCGAGGGGTCGGTCCGGAACGTCGGGCTCCTCCGCTACGACGCGTTCGAGGACGTCGGGGGGCGACTCTCCTTCTCGTGCGCCCTTCTCGACGGGAACGGCAACGGCGTCGTACTGACGTCGATCAACGGACGGCAGGAGACCCGCGTCTACGCGAAGCCGGTCAGCGGCGGCGCCAGCGCTCACAATCTCTCCCTCGAGGAGGAGGAGGCGATCCGCCGGGCGCTGGGCGGACGCGAGGCCGCGGTGGAGGCCGGATGATCCGGCGACGGGCTGACGCAGACGGATCGGCGAACGTCGGCGGTTCGCGCATCGACCGAACGGAGGCGACGATGGCAGACAACGGAGAGGTCACGATCGTCGGCGCGGGCGCGCGCCTGGAAGGCAACGTGGTGTCGGCCGGCAACCTCCGGATCGACGGCCAGGTCAAGGGACAGATCAACGCCGAGGGCGACGTGGCGCTCGCGCCCCAGAGCCAGGTGGAGGCCGACATCCGCGCGCAGAACGTCAGCGTGGCCGGCCGTTTCAAGGGCAACATCCAGGTGAAGGGCAAGGCCCATCTGGCACGAGGGGGCAGGATCGACGGGAACATCACGTCGAAGACCCTCGTGGTGGAGGAGGGCGGCGTCTTCCACGGGCAGAGCATCATGGACGGGGCCTCCGGTGGCTCTCAGGTCCCCGCGCAGCAGAAGCCCGAGGAGCGGGCCGGCGACCGGCGTGGAGAACCCGAGGCGAAGGTCCCCTAGTGCTCGACATCAAGCGGATCCGGGAGGACCTCGACCCGTTCCGCAAGGGACTCGCACGACGCGGCCTCGCCGAGTCGGTCGACCGATTGCTCGAGGCCGATGAGCGGCGCCGGTCGCTCGTGGCGAAGGTCGAGAAGCTTCGCGCGGAGCAGAACCGCGCCTCGAAGGCGATCGGCGCGGCGAGCAGCGATGAGAAGCAGGCCCTGATCGACCAGGTCTCCAAGGTCTCGGCCGAGCTGAAGGAGCTCGAGCCGCAGCTCGAGGAGGCCGAGGCCGAGCTGAACCGTCTGCTCGCCGAGACGCCGAACGTCCCGCACGAGACGGCCCCCGACGGCTTCACCGACGAAGACGCCGTGGAGGTGCGTCGCAATCACGACGAGCCCCCGACCTTCGACTTCGAGCCCAACGACCACGTCGCGCTCGGGGCGCAGCTCGGCGTTCTCGACGTCGAACGGGGCGCGCGAACGAGCGGCTCCCGGTTCGTCTACCTGCTCGGCGACATCGTGCAGGTGCAATTCGCGTTGATGCGGCACGCGGTCGACGTCCTGCAGGCCCACGGGTTCACGCCCGTGATCCCGCCGGTGCTCGTGCGAGAAGAGGTGATGTACGCGGCGGGGTTCTTCCCGACCGACCGCGTGAACGTCTACGGGACCGACCAGGACGATCTGTACCTCGTGGGAACCGCGGAGGTTCCGCTTTCCGCGCTCCACATGGACGAGATCCTCGACGAGGCGTCGCTACCGCTCCGCTACGCGGGCTACTCGAGCTGCTTCCGGCGAGAGGCCGGCTCCTACGGCAAGGACCTCGGCGGGATGTTCCGGGTGCACCAGTTCGACAAGGTGGAGATGTTCTCCTTCTGCCCTCCAGACCGCAGCTGGGACGAGCTCGAGCTCCTCGTGGGGATCGAGGAGGAGATCATCGACAACCTCGAGCTCCCGTACCGAGTCGTGAACATCGCCGCAGGGGACCTCGGGAGCGCCGCGGCGAAGAAGTACGACATCGAGGCATGGCTCCCCGGCCAGGGGCGCTACCGCGAGATCACCTCGTGCTCGAACTACACCGATTACGCGGCTCGGCGCGCGCAGACGCGCATGCGGGCGCGGGACGGCGAGACCGGGATCCTCCATACCCTCAACGGAACCGCGACGGCGATCGGCCGCACCCTGATCGCGATCCTCGAGAACCACCAGCGTCCGGACGGGAGCGTCGAGATGCCGGCGAAGCTCCATCCGTACCTGCCAGAGCGCGCCACGGTGCTCCGGCCGCCCGCCGGCCGCGCCTAGTCGGGGTATCCGGACCGCTCGGCCGACGTCGCCGGTGTCGTCAGCTCGGCCGCGCGGAACTCGGTCACGTCGATCGCCACGCCCCGCCACGTCTCCGGCGACGCGCCGGGGGCGCTCATCCGCTTGCCGAACGATCGTATCCATCGGATCCGTCCGTCCCGCGCGAACACGCGGTACTCGTTCTCCCAGCGGCCGGTCTCCGCGGCGAGCGCCATCGACCGCCTGGTCTCGGCCCGATCGTCGGGGTGCACCATCCGAGGGAAGTGCCGGCGCTCCATCATCAGTTCCTCGGAGGTGTAGCCGAGGATCTCCGCCACGTTGGAACCGATGTAGGAGTAACGCTCGAACCCCGTGTTCGGATCGATCGTCTCGATCCAGGGGATCGCATCCACGGCTTCGAGCGCCGCCCGCTGGTTCGCCTCCTCGCGCTCCAGATGGAGCCGTGCCTCGTGTTCCTCGGTGACATCGAAGAGCACACCGAGGAAGCGAAGCGGTCGCCCGGAGTCGTCTCGGTCGAGCATGCGTCCCATGCTCTGCAGCCAGATCACGCGGCCGTCGCCGTCGATAGTGCGGTACCGCATCTTCCAGTCCCCGCCGGTTCCCCACGCTCGGTGCAGTGAATCATGCACCTGCTCGCGGTCGTCCGGATGCACGAGCTCGATCCAGGACCGGAAGTCGGTCGGGGCAGCTTCGGGCGGATAGCCCAGCATCTCCGCGAGGCGCGGGCTGATGTACGTCAGCTCGGCCGCCGGAGGCCACCCGCCGCCCTCGTACCGCAGCTCGTAGGTGAGGGCCACGACCGGTCCGCGCTCGGTGATCGCCCGGAAGCGATCCTCGGCGTCTGCAGCCTTGGACTCCGCCTCCTTCAAGCCCGTGATGTCCAGCATCACCCCCTGGAAGAGCAGCGGCTCTCCGCCGTCGGTGCGGGAGATCAGGGACGCATGGTCCAGCACCCATACGATCCGTCCGTCGTCGGCCAGATACCGGTACTCGATCCGGAGCGGTTCCCCGGTGCTGGAGCTCCGCTCCACCGCTTCCACGACCCGCGTCCGATCGTGTGGATGGACGCGGAGCTCGGCCTTCCACGCCCCGGGGGCGAACCCGAGCATCCCCTCGATCTGCGGGCTGATGTAGGTGAACGACCGCGGCCCGGTTCCGCGGGTGGCTTCCCAGAGGTAGGCCACGCCCGGCAGGTCCTCCACCAGGCGCTGATAGCGCTGGCGCGCGTCACGGAGCTCGGTCTCCATCCGTCGCCGCTCGCCGATCTCCAGGCTCATCAGCTCGTTCGCCTCGGCGAGCTCGCCCGTCCGCTCGACCACACGCCGTTCGAGGTCCTCGTTCGTGAGCTGGAGCATCTCCCTGGCGTCGTGCTCCGCGGTGACGTCGATCATCACGCCGTGCCAGGCGGGCGGGGCGCCTTCGTTGCCCCTGATCAGCGTCCCGCGGTCGTGCACCCAGACGACGCGGCCGTCGCTCGCGATCAGCCGGTACTCGAGGTCCCACGGCTCGCCGGTCCGGCTGTGCCGATCGTGACGGTCCAGGACCAGCTCACGGTCGTCGGCGTGCAGGAGCTCGATCCAGATATCGGGCTGATCCAGCCACTCCTCGCGGGTGTAGCCGAGGACCGACTCCACGTGTCGGCTGACGTAGAGGGTGCGGCGTTCGTCGTCGGGGCCCATCTCGTAGACGACGGCGGGCACCCGCTCGACGAGCGCCCGGTAGCGGGCGTCGGAGTCCTTCATCTGCTGCGCCGCGCGCTTCTCGTTCGTGATGTCCTCGATCACGCCCTGCCACGCGAGGCGCTTGCCCTCGTCACTGAGGACCAACATGCACGAGTCCCGGACCCAGACCACCTCGCCGTCGGGGCGGATGATCCGGTACTCCCCGCGGAACGGCGTTCCGTCGATCCAGCTGCGCTCCGCCTCCTCCCGGACGCGTTCCCGATCGTCGGGATGCATCGATCGCCCCCAGATGTCGGGTTCCGCGACGAGTCGCTCGGCCGAGAACCCGATGATCTTCTCGATGTTGGGGCTCGCGTAGACGGTGCGGTGGGGCCGATCGTCGTCGTCGACGTAGACCGCGACGGGGAGCTGCTCGACGAGCTCGCGGATCCTGGACGACGAGGCGAACGGGTCGAGGCCGTAGGGCGGCTGCGTCGGCATCCGCCGAGCCTATCCCGAGTAGGGGTTCCGCGCTCCACCCATGACGTAGGCTCGGAGCGGGAGGATGGCCGAGCGGACGAAGG
>DASQTT010000281.1:0-5276 GCA_035641735.1 Actinomycetota bacterium
AAGTGGTCGACGTGGGAACGGGGGCCGGGCCGGTCGCACTGGCCGTGAAGGACGAGCGTCCGGACGCGCGGGTGCTGGCGATCGACGACTCGGCCGACGCCGTCGACCTGGCCAGACGGAATGCGGAGCACCTCGGACTCGACGTGACGGTGCGCCAGGGGGACCTGTTGGAGGGGCTCCCGAACGACCTCAGAGCGGAGGTCGACGCGATCGTGTCGAACCCCCCGTACGTCCCACGGGAGGAACGCTCAACCCTGCCGGTCGAGGTTCTGGCCGAGCCCGAAGCCGCGGTCTTCGGAACGATCGACCTGTACCGGCGGCTGTTCGCGCAGGCCGCAGGGGCGCTCCGCCCCGGCGGCCTGCTCGCGGTCGAGATCCACGAGGGAGCGGCCGCCGACGTGGCGGCGGCCGCTCGCGACGCCGGGTTCGTCGACGTGCACGTGACACGCGACCTCGCGGGGCGCGATCGGGTCGTGAGCGGGCGGCGGCCCCGGCCGTCGTGACGCCCGAGCTTCCCGGCCCGGTGGCGGAGGCCGCGGCCGCCGTCCGCCGGGGCGAGCTGATCGTGGTTCCCACCGACACGGTCTACGGGATCGGGACCCGCCCCGATGAGCCGGCGGCGACGGCACGGCTCTTCGACGCGAAGGGGCGGCCGCGAGAGCTCGAGCTGCCGATCCTCGTGGCGACGGTGGCCGAGGCGTGGTCGATCGGCGTCGTCGACGAGCGCGCCGAGCGCTTGGCGGCAGGACTGTGGCCCGGCGCCGTCACGATCGTGCTCCGCCGAAGCAGCGAGGCGGCGAGCTGGGACCTCGGGGGCGACCCCGAGACCATCGGGGTGCGCGTCCCGCGGCATCCGCTCACGCTGGCGCTGCTCGCCGAGGCCGGACCGGTCGCAGTGACGAGCGCGAATCGATCGGGACAGCCGCCGGCGACGTCCTGCGACGAGCTGCACGCGGTCTTCGGCGAGCTGGTGGCCGTGTACCTCTGCGAGGAGCGGCCCCTCGAGGGCTCGGCCTCCACCGTGGTGGACGTCACGACCGGGCCGGCCCGGATCCTTCGGCAGGGCACGGTGCCCGCCGCCGCCGTCGCCGAGCTCCTCGGGGAGGAGCCGTTGCTAGACTCGCCCCCCTCGCGATGAGCGGCATCCTGGTGGTCTGTACGGGCAACGTCTGCCGCTCCCCGATGGCCGAGGGGTTCCTGCGGGCCGCCCTCGTCGAACGGCTCGGGGACGACGCGCCGCCGGTCGCGTCCGCCGGCACCGCCGGCTGGGAGGGTGCGGGAGCCACGGACGAGGCGATCGCGGCGGCACGAGAGCGCGGCGTCGACATCGCGGCCCACCGCGCCCGGGTCCTCTCCCGATCGCTCATCGAGGACGCCGACCTGGTCGTCTGCATGACCGGCGAGCATCGAGCCGCCGTGGCGGACCTCCTCCCGGAGGCTCTCGAGCGAACCTACACGATCGCCGAGCTCGTCCGGCTCGCCGAAGCCGGCAGGGCGGAGGGAACGTTCGCGGAACGGGTCGCGGCCGCCGCCGCGTCCCGGAACGGCTTCCACCGCGGCGACCCGGACGTGCGCGACCCGCTCGGCGACCCGATCGAGGGCTATCGCGAGGTCGCGGAGGAGCTGGAGGCGCTGACCGGCCGGCTGGCCGACGCCCTCGTCCGGAGGTCGGACTGATGCGGATCGCCATCGGTTCGGACCACGCGGGGTTCGCCCTGAAGGAGGACCTCAAGTCGTTCCTCGCCGAGGAGGGCCACGAGGTCCGCGACGTCGGGACCGACTCGGGGGAACCCGTGGACTACCCGCCGTTCTGTGCCGCCGCCGCTCGGGCCGTCGCCTCGGGCGACGCCGACCGCGCGATCGTCCTCGGCGGGTCGGGGCAGGGCGAGCAGATCACGGCGAACAAGGTCGAGGGTATCCGCGCGGCCCTGTGCAACGACCTGTTCCTGGCCAGGCTCTCCCGCGAGCACAACGACGCGAACGTCCTGGCGATAGGGGCACGTGTGGTGGCGTCCGCGTACGCTCGGGAGATCGTGCGCCTGTGGCTGACGACCCCATTCGAAGGTGGGCGCCACGTGGCGCGGCTGGAACAGATCGGGCGGATCGAGCGAGGGGAGCTCTAGCGATGAGGGACTACGCCGCGGACTGGGACGCGCTGAAGGCCACCGACCCCGAGGTCGCCGAGGCGATCGGCAACGAGCTCGAGCGCGAGCGGACGACGCTGCGCCTGATCGCGTCCGAGAACTACGCCAGCCCGGCGGTCCTGGCGGCGATGGGCTCGACGATGACGAACAAGTACGCGGAAGGCTACCCGGGCCGTCGCTACTACGGCGGGTGCGAGTTCGTGGACGTGACCGAGCGGCTCGCGATCGACCGAGCGAAGGAGCTCTTCGGCGCCGATCACGCCAACGTGCAGCCGCACGCCGGCGCGCAGGCGAACCTGGCGGTCTTCGGCGCGTTCCTGGAGCCGAACGATCCGGGCTCGACGGTGCTCGGGATGGAGCTCGCCCACGGCGGTCACCTCACCCACGGATCGCCGGTGAACGTCTCGGGGATGTGGTTCGACTTCATCGGCTACCAGGTCGATCCCGAGACCGAACAGCTGGACATGGACCGGGTCCGCGATCTCGCGAAGCAGCACCGTCCCAAGATCATCCTCTCCGGCTACACGGCCTACCCGCGCGAGATCGACTTCGCGGCGTTCCGGGAGATCGCCGACGAGGTCGGCGCGCTGCTGTGGGTCGACGCCTCCCACTTCATCGGCCTCGTGGCGGGGGGCGCCTACGCATCGCCGGTCCCCCACGCCGACGTCGTGACGTTCACCACGCACAAGGCGCTCCGTGGGCCGCGCGGCGCGATGATCGTCTGCAAGGAGGAGCACGCGAAAGCGATCGACAAGGCGGTCTTCCCGATGATGCAGGGCGGTCCGCTGGAGCACATCATCGCCGCGAAGGCCGTGGCGCTGAAGGAGGCGATGCAGCCGGAGTTCAAGGAGTACGCCCACCGCATCGTCCGCGACGCCCGCGCGCTCGCGGCCGGGCTGGCGGCCGAGGGCATCCGGGTGATCTCGGGCGGAACCGACTCCCACCTGATCCTGGCCGACGTGCGGCCGGTCGGCACCGACGGGAAGGCCGCCGAGGCCCTGTGCGACGAGGTCGGGATCGCGCTCAACAAGAACCAGATCCCCTACGACCCGAACCCGCCTTCGTCACCGTCGGGGATCCGGGTCGGAACGCCCGGTCCGGCGACGCTCGGGATGGACGAGCCCGAGATGGCCGAGATCGCCTCGATCGTCGGCGACGTGCTGAAGGCATCCGAGGACGCCGGGATCAAGGAGAAGGCGCGGCAGCGCGTCCGGGACCTGATGCAACGGTTCCCCGTCTACGCGTGAGGGAGACGGTGGCGGCGGGGGGCAACCCCGGTGGCCGCCGCTCCGTATAGAGGAGGGACGGGCACCGCGACTCGGGGCTCGTTCGCATACAACCGCGGAAGCTCACGACGAGGGCGCCTGTGGCATGATGCGCGGCCATGGGCGCCGAGAGGGGTTCGGGCGTGCCGGAGGTCGACGTTCGGCTGGATCGGGTGACCAAGCTGTTCGGCGACGTCGCCGCCGTGGACGACCTGTCCATCGACATCACGACGAACGAGTTCTTCAGCCTCCTCGGCCCTTCGGGCTGCGGCAAGACCACGACGCTGCGCATGATCGGCGGCTTCGAGGATCCGACCTACGGGACGGTCTACCTCGGAGGACGCGACGTGACCGATCTCCCGCCGTACGAGCGCGACGTGAACACGGTGTTCCAGTCGTACGCGCTCTTCCCGCACCTCGACGTCTTCGAGAACGTCGCCTTCGGGCTCCGCCGGAAGAAGGTCGAGAAGACCGAGATCGACCGCCGCGTCGCCGAGGCCCTTCGGCTCGTCGACCTCGTCGGATTCGAGCGGCGGAAGCCCCGCCAGATGTCGGGCGGGCAGCAACAGCGCGTCGCGCTCGCTCGGGCGCTCGTGAACCGGCCTCAGGTGTTGCTGTTGGACGAGCCTCTCGGCGCGCTGGACCTGAAGCTGCGCAAGCAGATGCAGCTCGAGCTGAAGACGATCCAGCAGGAGGTCGGGATCACGTTCATCTACGTGACCCACGACCAGGAGGAGGCGATGACGATGTCGAACCGCCTCGCCGTGATGCGCCACGGTCGGATCGAGCAGCTCGGCGCCCCGGAGGACGTCTACGAGCACCCCGCGACCGAGTTCGTGGCCGGGTTCCTGGGGGCCTCGAACCTGCTCGACGGGGAGGTGGCGTCGCTGAACGGCTCGGCGACGGTCCGACTGTCGAGCGGTGAGACCGTTCTCGCCGAGGATCCCTCGATCGGCGCGGCCGTCGGCTCCAGCGTCAAGGTCGGGGTCCGGCCGGAGAAGATCGCGATCGTCCCGGAGTCGGATGCCGAGTCGTCCGGCAGGAACCGCGTAGCGGGTACGGTCCGGATGGCCAGCTACATCGGCGTCAACTACCAGTACAAGGTCGAGGGACCCGGCGGGCGCGAGCTCACGGTGTTCGTCCAGAACCAGGGAGCGACCGGCTCCCAACCGACGGTCGGGCAGCGGGTCCGGTTGGAGTGGTTGCCCGAGCACACGTTCGTGGTCGAGCCGGCGGAGGACCCGCTGGAGGAGGAGGGACAGCTATGACGGGGCGCGATGACCGCCGGATCGACCCGGCGTGGGTGCGAGGCATGACGAAGAAGCGGATGTCCAGGCGGCAGCTGTTCCGGTACACGGGCGCCGGCGTCGGGGCCTACGGTCTCTCGGCGCTGCTGGCCGCGTGCGGCACGGATCCCGAAACGGCGCCCCCGACGGAGCCGGGCGGGGTCGGCTCGCCTGAATGGTGGGCCGATCAGGAGGCCGGCGACGTCGTCAACTTCACGAACTGGCCCGCCTACATCGACATCGGCAAGGACTCGGAGGGCAACCGGACGCGGCCGAGCCTCGACCTGTTCACCAAGGAGACCGGCATCGAGGTCGTGTACCGCGCGAACATCAACGACAACGCGGACTTCTACGCGAGCATCCTGCCGGCGCTCGAGGCGGGCCAGGACCCCGGGCACGACATCATCGTGATCACGAACGGCCAGGAGCTCACGGAGATGCAGGCTCGCGGATTCCTGATCCCGCTCGATCACTCGCTCACGCCGAACTTCAACGAGAACGTGGGGGCGGCGTTCGAGGACCCCGCCTTCGATCCCGGCAACAAGTACACGATGGCCTGGCAGTCGGGGATGACCGGCTAC
>DASQTT010000282.1:0-4423 GCA_035641735.1 Actinomycetota bacterium
GTGCAGCGCCCGGCCGATCCCCGACTCCGACAGGAGCTCCTGGACGTCCAGCAGCCGGACGAGCTTGCCGTTGATCCGGTACTCGCTGTCCCCGGACCGGAAGATCGAGCGGCTGACCTCGATCTCCGACATCGGCACGGGGATCAGGCCGGCCTCGTTGTCGATCGTGAGCGTGACCTCCGCCATGCCGAGCGCGGGGCGGCTCGGCGTGCCGGCGAAGATCACGTCCGCCATCTGACCGCCCCGGAGCGCCCTCGGGCCCTGCTCGCCCAAGGCCCAACTGATCGCGTCGACGAGGTTGGACTTGCCGGACCCGTTGGGCCCGACGATCACGCTGACACCGGGGATGAACTCCAACGTGGTGGTATCCGCGAACGACTTGAACCCGCGGATACGGATCTGTCGCAAGAACATGCGAGGCGATGCTAGCAGTGGTCCCCTTCGCGACCCGGTAGCCGCGCGCGGCGGTTTCCCTACCGCGTCACGTGGAAGCCGCGCTCGCCCGTCGGGGGCTCCTCGGTGATCCGCACGTCCTCGACACGCGCGCGGGAGGGCCCCGTGCGGCACCACGCGACGATCGCGTCGACGTCCTCGGCGGGACCCTCGAAGACCGCCTCGACCGACCCGTCCGAAGCGTTGCGCACCCATCCGGCGAGGCCCAGCGCCGACGCGCGCCGGGCGCAGGTCGCCCGGAAGAAGACGCCCTGGACACGTCCGGAGATGCCGACGTGGACCCGTCGCACCGCTCGATCGTCGCATAGGGCCGGAGCGCGCGGCGCTACGCTGGCCGCGATGCCGCGGCGATACGACGACCGTACGGCCCTCGTCGTGGTCGACGTCCAGAACGACTTCGCCGACCCGGGCGGATCCCTCGCGGTCCCCGGCGGCGAGGAAGCGATCCCGCCCGTGAACGAGGAGATCGCCGCGGCCGAGGAGGCGGGCGCGGCGGTGGTGTACACGCAGGACTGGCACCCGCCCTCGACCCCCCACTTCGAGAAGGACGGCGGGATCTGGCCCGTCCACTGCGTCCAAGGAACTTGGGGCGCCGAGCTCCATCCCCTGCTGCGGGTGGTCGGCGAGGTGGTCCGGAAGGGCACGGGGGGCGAGGACGGCTACAGCGGCTTCAGCGTCCGCGACCCGACGGACGGAGAGACGTCGCCGACGACCCTGCATCTCCTCCTCCAGGAGCGGGGCGTCGAGCGCTTGGTCGTCTGCGGTCTGGCGACCGACTACTGCGTCGTCGAGACGGTCTCGGACGCGGGGCGGCTCGGCTACGCGGTCGAGGTGCCGCACGCCGCGATCCGCGCCGTCGAGGTCCGGCCCGGCGACGGCGAGCGGGCGATCGAGCGGATGCGGAGCGAGGGCGCGGTCGTGGTCTGAGCCCCCTCGGACCCCCGTCAGCTCTGGCACTGCGGGCAGAAGTACGAAGTCCGCTGCGAGATCTTCGCGGTCTCGATGGGGGTCCGGCACCGCCGGCACGGCATCCCGGCGCGACCGTAGACCTTCAGCTCCGCCTGGTACTCGCCCGGCTTCCCGAACAGGTCGACGTAGGCCTCGTCGTCGAGCGTCGTCCCCCGCATCTTGATCGCTTCCTGCAGCGTCTCCTGGATCGCCCGGTAGAGGCGCCGGACCTCCTGCGACGAGAGGGTGTCGGACAGCCGGTCGTGGCGCAGCCCCGCGGCGAACAGGACCTCGTCGGAGTAGATGTTCCCGAGCCCGCTGATGAACTTCTGGTCCATCAGGAGCTGCTTCATCTTCGCGGCCCGCTGGGCGAGCAGGTACTGGAACGTCGGCCAGGTGAACACCTGGTCCAGCGGGTCGATCGCGATGTGCTGCAGCTCCTTGACCTTCCCCAGCTCGTCGGCGCCGGTCACGAACATCTCGCCGAACGTGCGGGGGTCGATGAACCGCAGATCGCCCCCTTGCTGGAACGTGAGGACCACGTGGGTGTGGGCCTCGATCGGCACGCGACCGTTGCCGCGCTGGAACTGGCCGCTCATCCCGAAGTGCGTCACGAGGACGTCGCTCGAGTCGAGATGGACGAGGATGTACTTGCCTCGCCGCTCGACCTTCGCGAGCTTGCGCCCTTCGAGCTTCGACGTGAAGTCCTTCCGCTTGCCGTGCCGGCGGATCACGCGCATCGCGTTCCTCGAGCTCTTGACCTCGGCCGTCTTCACGCGCCGACCCACGACGTCCTTCTCCAGGTCCCGACGCATCACCTCGACCTCGGGAAGCTCCACCCGTCCCCCTACG
Source organism: Actinomycetota bacterium (assembly GCA_035641735.1). Classification (GTDB taxonomy): domain Bacteria; phylum Actinomycetota; class UBA4738; order UBA4738; family HRBIN12; genus JAJNBA01. Next base: position 2,254 of record DASQTT010000282.1, read on the forward strand.
CCTCGACCCGCTCGGACATGTGATCGAAGGCCTCCCGCGCGGCTCGCTGCTCGGCCTCCTTCTTCGAACGCCCGATGCCGGTCCCCATCTGCTGCCCGTTCAGGAACACCGTCGCGGTGAACTCCTTCTCATGATCCGGACCCCGGTCCTCCAACCGGTACTCGGGCATCGAGTGCAACTGCCGTGAGGCCAGCTCCTGCAGGATCGTCTTGTAGTCACGATCGCCCTCCCCGCGCGCGTAGGCCTCCATGAGGGGACGGAAGAGCCGCTCGATCAGGCTCCGGGATTCGTCGAGCCCCAGGTCCAGGTAGACGGCGCCGAACACGGCCTCCAGCGCGTCGGCGAGGATGCTCGCCTTGTCGCGCCCGCCGCTCTGCTCCTCACCCTTCCCGAGCCGGACGAGCTCGCCGAGCCCCAACGAGCGCGCGACGTCCGCGAGCGCCTGCGCGTTCACGATCGCCGCCCGGAGCTTCGCGAGCTCCCCTTCGGGCAGCCGCGGGAAGGCGTCGAACGCCATGTCCGTCACGACCAACCCCAGCACCGAGTCGCCCAGGAACTCCAGACGCTCGTTCGTGGTGTCGAGGTCCTGCTCGAAGGCGAACGAGCGATGCGTGAGCGCCGTCTCCCGCAGCTCCGCGTTGCGGAACCGGATGCCGAGGGCATGGTCGAGCGCCCGGGACTCCGAGCGAGGCGACTCCTCGGCCGAGCTCACTTCGTCACTCGACCTCGACGACCTGCCGGCCCGCGTAGTAGCCGCAGTTCCCACAGACCCGGTGGGGCAGCTTGGGCTGGTGGCACTGCGGGCATTCCGAGAAGGCGGGAGGCGTGCCCTTCCAGTTCGCCGCACGCTTGTCCCCTCGCGACTTGCTCTGCTTCTTCTTCGGAACCGCCACGTCCTCACCCCTCCTGGGTCTCGGCCTGATCGTCGGCCTGATCGGTCTGGTCGTCGCCGTCGTGCCGCAGCTCCTCGAGCAGCACGTCGAGTCCCTCCCACCGCGGATCGATCCGCGGTTCCTCGCACGTGCACTCGCCGAGGTTCAGATCTCCGCCGCAACGCGCGCAGAGGCCGCGGCAATCCGGGCGGCACACCGGTGCGAACGGCAGCTCCACGCCCACGACGTCTCGCACCATCTGGTCCGGCTCGAGGAACCCCTCGGGTTCGAGCGGGTACTCGTCGGAATCCTCGTGGGGGAACGGCACGAAGAACTCGTGAAGCTCCACCGCGAATCCTTGCTCGAACTCTCGGAGGCAGCGGGCACAGCGGAGCTCGAAGGCGCCCTCGAGGCGGCCGCTCGCGAAGATCCCCTCGACGATCGACTCGAGGACGAGCTCGCCGCGGATCGGCGCGTCCTGCGCGAGCGACGCGAGTTCGGTCTCCAGGTCCTCCACGGTGCCGGACAGCTGCTCCACCTTCGAGGCGCCGGGGCGCCCGACGAGGTCGCGGACGTCGATCGTCCCGATCATCGGTCCTGCTCCTCGTCGAAGAGGCTCTGCTCGGACCGAGGAGGCGCGAACTCCGCCTCCGCGGCCGTCGCCGGCCCGCGGAGACGCTCCCGCCCCGTCTCGACCTGATCGAGCGTGTGCGCGAGCGCTTTCGCCGAGACCTGGGACGCCTCGAGGATCTTCCGGATCGAGATCTCGAACTGCGCGAGCTTGGCGTCGACGTAATCCTCCGCCTCGGACCGCATCGTCCTCGAGACGTCCTCGGCCTCCGAAACGATCCGGTCGGCCTCGCGGGTCGCGCGGGCGACGACCTCTTCCTTCCGGGCCATCCGCAGCTGGTCCTCGCGGGCGTGCTCCACGATCTGCTCACCCTCGGCCCGCGCTTTCGCCAGGAGCTCCTCGCGGTCGCGCACGATCCACCGGGCGCGCTTGATCTCTTCGGGGAGCGCGTCCCTCATCTCCGCGATCATCGCGACGACGTCGTCCCGGTTCACCAACACCGAGGACGACAGCGGCATCGACTTCGCCTCATGGATCAGCTCCTCCAACTGCTCGAGCCGGGCGGCGAGGTCCATCAACCCTCCTCCAGCCGGTCGGCCAGGGCCTGGCGGACGTGCTCGGGGACGAGGCCGGCCACGTCGCCGCCGAGCTTCGCCACCTCCTTCACCAGGGAGGAGGAAAGGAACGACCACGACGGGTTCGTCGGGATGAACACGGTCTCGACGCC
>DASQTT010000283.1:0-4166 GCA_035641735.1 Actinomycetota bacterium
CGCCACGCACGACACCATCCCCGCCGTCGCGCCCGCCGCCTGGCGCCTATAGACGCTGGGCGGCACACCAACCAGCTCACTGAAGCGAGTGCTGAAGGTGCCAAGCGACGAGCAGCCGACCTCGAAGCAGACCTCGGTGACGCTGAGCTCGCCACGACGCAGCAGCGCCATCGCGCGCTCGATGCGCCGTGTCATGAGGTAGCGGTAGGGTGACTCGCCGTAGGCGCGCCTAAACTCGCGGCTGAAGTGCCCGGCCGACATGTACGCGCCGCGGGCGAGCGCCTCGACGTCCAGCGGCTGCGCGTACTCCCGGTCGATCCGGTCGCGGACGCCTCGCAGCAGCGCGAGGTCGTGCAGGTGCTGCGCTGCGGCGGGTCTCTCTATCACGGGCGACCATCGTACGCCGCCCTCCGGTGCCTCTTCGGCCGGCATTCGGCGCTCCTCTTCCCGCGCGGCTCAGGGCGCGTCGTTCGCTCCCGGCCGGAACGGCGCCGCGGGGTCGGCGGCCCGCGGAGGCTCCGGCGGGTGCGGCCGTCCGAACAGTCGTAACGAGACGCCCCAACGCGCCACCAGCCACAGCGCCTCGACCACGATCCGCCTCGAGATCTTCGATTGTCCGTGTTCGCGCTCTCGGAAGGTGATCGGCACCTCTCCCACGGACCATCCGTGGAGCCAGGTCCTCATCACGAGCTCGATCTGGAAGCCGTACCCGTCGGCGTGGAGCGGCTCGGTGAGGAGGTCCTGGAGGAGGGGTCGGCGATACACGCGGTAGCCGCTGGTCGCATCGTGGAGGGGCACCCCGAGCATCAGGCGCGCGTAGGTGTTGCCCGCTTTCGAGAGCGCGACCCGGATCGGACTCCAGTTGGAGACCGACCCGCCCGGCACGTAGCGGCTCCCCACGACCAGGTCGTATCGCGCTCGCGCGGCCTCGAGCAGCGATCCCAGCTGCCTGGGATCGTGCGAGAGGTCGGAGTCCATCTCGACGATGAGGTCGTAGCCCTCCCGGAGCGCGACGCCGAACCCCTCGAGGTACGCGCTGCCGAGGCCCGACTTCGACGGTCGGCGGATCAGGCGGATGCGCCGCTCCCCCGCCGCGAGCTCCGCGACGATCTCGGCCGTGCCATCGGGCGACGAATCGTCGACGACGAGCGCGTCGACGCCGGGATGCGCCAGGACCCCGCTCAGCACGTCGCGGATCGTGCGCGCCTCGTCGTAGGTCGGAAGGATCACCAGCGTGCGGAGGTCCGGACCCATCGGGTCGGGGACGGGGCGGTCTCGACGGCGGCCGCGCGGGAACAACGCGAGGATCACGACGAGGCCGAGCGACGCGATCGGCACCCAGTCCCCGAACCGAACGAACGGCGTCCGCTCCGAGGACGCGCGGATCGTGCGGCGGATGATCTCCGGGCGGAACAGCTCGGTGTCGTCATACGTCCGCCCCGACGGATCGATGAACGCGCTGATCCCCGACACCGCCGCGTGGATCACCCACCGGCCGTCCTCGATCGCGCGCATCCGGGACATCTGGAGGTGCTGCGCCGATGCGGCGGTCTCTCCATACGAGGCGTTGTTCGTCAGGACCACGAGGAACTCCGCCCCCTGTTCGACGAGGGACCGATCGAGCGCGGGGAAGCTGTTCTCGAAGCAGATCGGCGCGCCGAACTCGGGGAGGCCCGCAGCCGACAGCGTGTGGACCGCTTCGCCCGGCGCGAGCTCGTAGCCGACCTGCTCCAACGCCGAGATCCATCCCACCAAGGGCTTCAGCGGGATGTACTCGCCGTACGGGACGAGGTGCGTCTTCCGATAGACGTCGACCACCGCTCCCCCACCGTCGAACGCGACCGCCTGGTTGAAGAGCGGTCCCGTGTCCGGGCGCCGGACGTCGCGGGACGTCGATCCCAGCAGGACCGGCGTGCCGACGCCGGCGATCGTCTCTTGCACCGTGTCGAGATCGGAGAGCGACTCGGGGTCCAATGCGCTCTCGCCCCAGATCGCCAGATCGGGTGGGTCCGCGGCCAACCGCCGGTGGAGCTCGAGGTTGAGCCTGGTCACGGTGACGTCGCCCGCTCCGCTCGAGGTCCGCTCCCCTCGGCGGAAGTCGACCTGGATCGCGGCGACGTCGAGGGGCCGGCCGCCGGCCGTCGCGAACGGGATCGCGATCGGGCCGAGGACCGCGGCGGCGACGAGGCCCAATCCGAGCGCTCGAGTACGGGTGGACGTCCCGCGTCTCGCCGCCGCCTCCAGGAGGGCGGCGACGAGCACCACGCAGAACGTCACGCCCCAGACCCCGGCGATGACGCCGACGCGCACGGTGAGCTGGTTAGGAACCTGCGAGACGCCCAGCGATCCCCACGTGAAGCCGCCGAGCGGCCACAGGCCGCGGGCCCAGTCGATCGCGGTCCACAGTCCGGCGGCGCCGGCCGCCGAGAGCAGCGGTCGCCCGGTCACCCGGATCAGCGGGGACAGCGCGCCGAAGAGTGCGATCGACAGCGCGGCCAGGAGCGTCAGCGCGCTCCACGCGATCGTGCCGAACAGATGGATCCACGACAGCGACAGCCCGAAGCCGACGACGCCGTACACGAGCCCCAGGACGAAGCCGCGCGCCGGCCGCGTCTCTCGGAGCGCGGCCAGAAGCGGGACCGGCGCCACGAACGCGAGCGGCCACGCCCCCACCGGCGGGAAGGCGAGGAAGGCCAGCAGTCCTCCGGCGGCGGCGAGGAGCACGGGGCCGAGGAGGCTCGGCCCGGTGGTCAGGCGCAGTCGCGGCAGAGCATCCGCCGCTTGTCCGCGAGCTGACTCCGGTGCTTCACCAGATAGCAGTTCTTGCATACGAACTCGGTCGACTGCATCGGGATCACCCGGGCGTCGAGCGGCTCGAGCCGCTCCTCTCCCCGAGTCGTGGCCACGGCGGCGAGGGGCTCGTCCTCGACGTCGTCCTCCTCGTCCCGGGCCTCCTGCTTCTCGAGGACGTCCTGGATCGATTCGACGTCGGCCGCGACCGCGGCGGGCTCGGCGACGGTGCCCGCGGCGTCTTCGAGATCCTCCTCGGTCGGCTCGACCTCCTCAGGATCCTCTTCGACGACCTCGGTATCGCCGTCCTCGCGCTCGTCGTCGCGTTCCGCCACCTGGCCTCCGGGGGTCTCCGCTTCGATATGGGCCGCGGATTGTAGCCTTCGCCCTGCCGAACAACTCCGTTGCGCAGGGTGTTCCCGAGGCCCGGAACGGGGAAACCCGGGCATGCGAAAGCCCGAGAGACCTTTGGGGCCGCGACGCCGGGGCGCCGCGTTCTCTACTCAGCCTCTCGGGCTCCGCTTGCGTCTCCGCCGGGGCGGTGACGCAGCGAGGACGTTATCGACCGCGGCCCCGGAGGGTCAACCCGATCGCGGAGAAACAGTGACAAGACCTTGCCGGTGGCCTCGACGAGCGATCCTATGATCGGAACACTTCGCGACCGAGGGACACCGTGAGGATCGGCCGAAGTCCTTCGACGGACTCGACCTCGAGCGGATCGCCTTCGTACGCGGCGAAGTCGGCGTGCATCCCGGGCTCGAGCACACCTTTCTTTCCCTCCTGATGGCCGAGCCGGGCGCTCCCCTTCCGATGGAGCTTGAGGGCTTCGAGCCGGTGCAGGCGCTGCGCAGGCTCGTGATGTCCTTCGAGCGACGCGATCGCGAGCATCGGATCGAGCGGTGTGACGGGCGAGTCGGACCCGATCCCGAGCTCGATTCCGCGTTCGACCATCGTTCGGAACGGATTGGCGGCCATCGCGCGCGCGGGCCCGAGACGCTCTTCGTACAGACCGTCGCCCTGACCCCAGAGCCGGTCGAACGCGGGCTGCACCGAAACGGCGAGCCCGAGGATCGCCGCGCGCTCCACCTGGTCCACGGAGGGCAGCTCGAAATGCTCCACCCGGTGTCGCCGCGCGCGGAAATGACGCCGTTCCCGGGAGTCGAGCGCCTGGTACACGCGCTCCCACGTCGAGAGGACCTGCTCGATCGCTCGGTCGCCGATCGCGTGGACCCCGACCTGGAGCCCCGCGTTGTGTCCTGCGTGGAAGAACTCGGCGAGCTCGTCGTCGGCCAGGTACAGCTCACCGCGATCTTCGCTGCCCTCGTACGGATGCGCGAATGCGGCGGTTCTCGCGGCGATCGATCCGTCGACCGGGA
>DASQTT010000284.1:0-2811 GCA_035641735.1 Actinomycetota bacterium
GCGTCGGTCCGCCGTTCTGCCGCAGCGGGCCGACCGTGGGATCGACCCCCTCGAGGTCCTCAACGCCGTCCAGGCCGCACCCGGTCGTGTCCGCGACGTTGTGCCCGCCGGATCCGATCTGCCGGGAGCAGGTCGGCGCGCGGTCGATGGCCTCGTTCCCCTCGAACACCGACGCGACCGTCGTCACGTCGGCGGCCGCACTCGCGAGGACCCCGCCGCCGACCGCCGAGGCGTTCCGCGCGATCGTCGCTGAGTCGATCTCCGCGGTCCCCCGGACGTGGAGCCCGCCACCGCCGCCCTGCGCCGAGCTTCCGGAGATCGTGGAGTCGGAGAGCCGGAGCGATCCCGCCTCGCCGACCCATGCGCCACCGCCGGCGCGAGCCTGTCCCTCGGAGATCGTCGAACGCACGACCGCAGCCGTGCCTCGAACGGAGAGCGCTCCGCCTCGCTCCGACGAGGCGGTCTTCGATACCCAGGACCGCGCGATGTGGAGGGCGGCGCCGTCGGCGACGGCGACGGCACCTCCGTTCCGCGCCACCCCGCCGATCAGGGTCGAGTCGATCAGGCGTGCGGTGCCGGCGGTCACGCGGACGAGCCCGCCCGAGGCGACCTCGGAGCCCCCGATCAGCGTGAGGTGGTGCAGCGACGCCTGCGTGGCGACGTCGAAGGCTCGGTCTCCCAACGCCGACGCGTCGAGGAAGGCACCGAGTGAGCCCGTGCCGTCGATCGTGACGGGACGGTCGAGGTCGAGGTCGCCGGCCTCGATCCCTCCGTCGCCCGCGAGCGACAGTTGGTAGAAGCCGGGACCGATGCGGACCGTCCCGCCGTCGTCGACGGAGGCGATCGCGTCCCGGAGCGAGCAGTCGTCGACACACGTGCCGTCGAACGAATCCTCGAGCGTGTCGACGGTCAGGATCGGCGCGGCCTCAGCGGGGCCTGCGAGCGGCGCGATCACCATCACCCCGATCATCGCGAGAAGCCGTGCACGCATCGTCCGCACCCTACCCCTCGACTGAACCGCGCAGCCTGACGTGCCGATGCTCTTCGGAAGCCCCCGAACTAGGATCGAATGATGGAGTCGCTTCCCCCGCCGCCCATCCCACTTCGCGTCGACCTGCCCGACGACGCGCCCCTGCGCCGGAAGCGACCGTCGTGGGTGCTGGCGATCGCGCTGCTGCTCATCGTGAGCCTGGCGCTCGTGGCGGTCGCCCCCCTCCTCTCGGGCGATCCGGAGCCGGGAACGGACTTCGCCTTCCTCAGCCGGACCCCCTCGGGCGATCCGGTCCGCTGGAACCCGTGCGAGCCCATCCACTACGTCGTGAACGCGTCGCTCGCCCCGCCCGGGTCGCTCGCCGACGTGCACGAGGCGGCCCGGCGGATGTCCGAGGCCACGGGCATCGCCTTCGCCTACGACGGGCTCTCCGACGAGGATCCCTCGGCCTTCCGGAAGCCGTTCATCCCGGATCGATACGGGTCCCGCTGGGCACCGGTGTTGATCGGCTGGGTGGACCCGGACGACTCGGACATCCCGTTCGACGACGCGCACGGGACCGCCTCCGCGGTCGCCTCTCCCCTCTATCCCTACGCCCAACCGGCCGAGGTCTACGTGAGCGGTTGGGTCGCGATGAACAGCGAGGACTCGAATCCGCCGGGCTTCGACGTCCCGCACGAGCAGGGCCCGGTGATCCTCCACGAGCTCGGCCACGTGATGGGTCTCGGCCACGTCCCGTCGTTCGGGGAGCTCATGCAACCGGCCGGCGGTGGGGTGACCGACCTCGGGCCCGGCGACCGGGAGGGGCTGGAGCGGCTGGGCTCCTCCGGCGGGTGCCTTACGGTGCCGCAGGCGCATGCGTGACCTTGTCGGGATCCGACCCCGGGGGTAGGGTTCTTGCACCTGCAATGGTCAGAACGCGCGAAGCCGGCACCGTGGGGGCGATGATCCCCGACCGCGTCTGCTGTCCGCGCCGACCATAGGCGAGACTCTCCCGCCGCTCCACACCCCTCGAAGCCGTCCGCCGCCATCGCCAGGAGGTTCACCGTGCACACGATCTCCACCACCGTCGACGCGAAGGGACAGTCCTGCCCCGGGCCGCTGGTGTCCCTCGCCAAGGCGATCAAGGACGCGAACGCAGGTGACCTTCTCGAGCTGCTAGCCACCGACCCCGGATCGAAGAGCGACGTGCCCAGCTGGGCGACGCTCTCCGGCAACGAGCTCGTCGAAGCCACCGAGGACGGCGACGTCTTCCGCTACGTCGTCAGGAAGCGGTGAGGACGATGACCGCGACCGAGACCGAGCTTTCCACCGAGCTGCGACTCGCCGATCTGCTGCAGCGCGTCGAGGCGCTGGAGGAGACCGACGGCAAGAGGATCGAGAAGAAGAACAAGCTCACGATCATCGCCTGGGGCGGGGACCTCGACCGGATCTGGCCCACGACGATCCTGGCGACGACCGCGGCTGCGTCCGGGATGGAGTCGTCGGTGTTCTTCACGTTCTGGGGACTCTTCGCGATCGTGAAGCCCGACGTCCGCGTCACCGGGTCGAACTGGATGCAGAAGATGATGTCGGTGATGAACCCCGGATCCGCCGGGAAGGCGAAGCTCAGCCGCTACCAGTTCGCCGGCGCCGGCCCCGCGATGTTCAAGAAGCTCGCCAGCGACCACCAGGTCGCCAGACCCGACGAGCTGATCGAGACGGCGAAGGACCTCGGCGTGCGGCTGATCCCGTGCCAGATGACGATGGACCTCCTCGGCCTGAAGCGGGAGGACCTCCTGGACGGGCTCGAGGAGCCGATCGGCGCGGCGACGGCGATC
>DASQTT010000285.1:0-5056 GCA_035641735.1 Actinomycetota bacterium
CAGCGGGCGTCCGATCCCGTCGACGCGGTCGCGAAGGCCCTCGAGGCCACGGAGCGGATGGCCGGCAGCAGCTGGTGAGCTCCGCTCCGGCGAACGGCTTCCTTCCGATGCACTATTGACCTCGGGGGTGATTGCGGTGCAGGCTCCCTGGGCACGTTTTCGGCGCAGGCCCACGGGAGGGAGCGTCATGGCCGGCTTCATCGCGATCGTCTTCGCCGCGGCGTGGACGACGCTCGTCGTCGACGCGATCGTCGAGAGCACGAACGCCGGCTCGGGGTCGATCGTGGCACTGCGTCGCACGCTCCTCACGCCGGGCGTGCGCCCGGGCGTCCTGATCCTCTGTGGGCTCGCGGCATCCGCCGGTCTCGCCGTGGCGGCCGCCGTCGCGTACGCGCGCGGCCGCCGGCTCGAGCGACGGATGGCCGCGGAGCTGGACACGCGCTACGGCGAGATGACCGCGCGGGCGGCGGGGGACGTCGCTCGAGCGGGCCTGCTCTCGTGGCGCGTCGCCGAGCTCCGAACGTCGATGCAGGACCTCACCGGACGGCGGGACCAGCTGTTCGCGGAGATGGAGCTGGCCCGTCGCCGGACCGCCGAGCTCCGCGCCCTCGCCGAGGACTACAAGCGCTCGCTCACCGAGCTTCAGGACCGGTTGATCGTCCTGCCGGACATCGAGGACGAGCTGGCGCGCCGGCGAGCCCAACGGAAGGCGGCCGGCCCGACCGCCTGAAGCTTCCGAGGGCGTTTCGCCCTCTCGTCACGGCTCACTGAAGTCGTCGTCGATCGCCGCCTCCACGTCCCGTTTCGCCGCCCGACGACGAAGCACGCGACCGAGCGCCGCGCGCTCGGTCGGGAGCAGGCCGACGACGACCAGCGCCACGGCGTAGACCCCGACACCGACCGCCGCGGATACCACGAGGTCCACGAACCAGCGTTCGTCGGGCACCGCGGCGTGCGCCAGGCCCATCGTCACCGCACCGAGGACCGTCGGCGCCATGAGCCGCAGCCACGCGCCGTCGAACGGCCAGATGCCGAGGAACCTCCGGACCAGGACCAACCTCGCGATCGCCGAAAACGACAACGTGAGCGCCTGGGCCAGGGCGGCCCCTCGGATCCCCAGTCGCTCGGGCCCCGCCAGCGTGAGGGCGACGCCGATGTCGATGGCGAAGGCCCCCAGGTACACGACCAGATCCCAGCCCGTCCGGCCCGCCATGATCAGGATGAATCCGACCGTCCCGACCGTCACCGGCACGACCATGCCGACGATCAGGATCCGCAACGCGTCGGCGCCCTCGGTGAACTCCGGGCCGAAGATCCGGAGCGTCTCCCTCGGGAGGATCGCCAGGACCAGGAGCAGCGGGATCGTCGCGGCGAGAGTCCACCGGGTCACGTTCTTGTAGAGCCCGTCCAGGCGTTCTCGTTCGCCGCGGTGATGGAGGTCCGCCACGAACGGGCTGAACGTCAGCGACACCGACGTCAGGAACAGGAACAGGGCCTGACCGACGCGGAGCACGGCGCCGTAGACGCCGACCGCGCCGGCGCCGGCCGCCCCCTGGTCGTTCCACAGGATCGACAGGACGAACAGGTCCGTCCAGAAGATGAGCTGGGAGAAGAGCGTCGCCGGCGCCCGCAAGGCGCCGAATCGCAGGAGCGCGCCCGTGCGCTCCTCCGCGATCCCGGCTTCGGCCGACGATCCTTCCGGGAAGCGGCGGTGCTCCCGTCCCCAGCCCGCCACCGCTACCGCCAGCGCGAGCGCCCAGGAGGCGCCGAACGCGAGCGTGGTCATGCCGGCGGTCTTCGAGACCCCCCAGAGGAGGACCATCAGCGCGATCCACCCGATCGGCTGGACGATCCATTGCGAGAACAGCGTGTACCGCATGATCTTCAGGCCGCGGGTCGCTCCCATGAACGTGAACGCCAGCGCGGCCAACGGGACCGTGACCGCCGCGGCCCGGAAGGCCGGCTCGGCGAGCCCGGGAACGGCCGAGAAGCGCTCGGCCAGCCAGCCGGCGGAGACGAACGCCGCCGCTGCGAGCGGCACGGACACGGCCGTGGCGATCGCGGCGGACCGCCGCACCAGCCCGCGTGCGCGCTCGACCTGGCCGCGTCCCGCCAGGATCGCGATCAGGCGCACGTTCGCCACGTCCATCCCGAACCTGGTGGCCGCGGCGGCGACGAACGCCGCCTGCGTCGTGAGCGTGACCACGCCGAAGGAGCGATCGCCGAGGGTGTTGGTGATCAGGACCTGCGCGGCGAACGTGGCGACGGCGCCGACCCCGAGCCCGAGGACGTTCTGACCGGTCTGGCCGACGATCAGCCGCTGGTCCGAGCTCACGCCCGGAGCTTACGGGGGGAGAAGATCGCTTCCGGGAACTACGGGACGAGCACCGCGTTGACCGAGATGGGGACGGCCGCGAGCGCCTTCGAGACCGGGCAACCGACCCTCGTCGCCTCGGCGATCCGTCGCAGCTCGGCCTCGTCGATCCCGGGAACCTGAGCCTGCGTGTCGAGATCGATCCCCGTGATGTCCCAGCCGGCTTCGCCCTTGTCGAGCTTGACCGACGCCACCGTCCGGACCGACTCCGGCCGGTGGCCGGCCTTCTCGAGGTCGCCGGCCAATGCCATCGAGAAGCAGCTCGCGTGCGCGGCGCCGATCAGCTCCTCCGGGTTGGTCCCGGGCTGCTCCTCGAACCTCGTCCCGACCGTGTAGACCCCGGAGATCTCGCCGCTGCCGGTCCAGAACCGACCCTTGCCGTCCTGGAGGGTCCCCTCCCACTGCGCCTCGCTCGTCCGTCTTGCCATCGTGGTCCTCCTCCTCGGACCCTCGAGCGGAGGGCCCATCCCGAGTCGCCCTCCCCGTACCCAGCGATCACCCGTCGGAACCACCGGAGGGGCTGCACCGCTGCGGGAGACGGCCCTTCCCGGCTAGGCTCGTCCCTTCGTCATCCGAGGGGAGGACATCGTGACCTTCGATCCGCTGGGCGATCTCAACTGGCTGGCCGTCCTCGTCGCGGCGATCGCGTACTTCGCGATCGGCGCGCTCTGGTACGCGCCACCGGTCTTCGGCCGGATCTGGGGTGACGCGGGCGGCTTCGCCCTGCCGGAGCGGGGCGAGCGCCCGAGCGCCGCGATCTACGTCACGCCGTTGATCGGCAGCATCCTGTCGGCCGTGGCGCTCGGGCTCCTGGCGGCGACCACGGATACGGACTCCTTCATCGAGGGGATCGCGCTCGGCCTGGTCGTCGCGATCGGGTTCGCGCTGCCCATCTCGCTCATCACCGCGCAGTTCGAGAGCCAGAAGCCCAAGCCGATGGTCTGGGGCGCCGTGAACGCCGGGTACCACGTGGTGGGGAACCTCGTCGCCGCGATCATCATCGCGAGCTGGGGGTAGCGGCTAGACGGCGCGCCGGTACCGCCGCACCGCGAGCGGTGCGAACAGGATCAGGATCCCGGCGATCCACAGGAGGGCTTCCCAGAGGTCGGATGCGCGCCCGACCGGGCTGTCGCCGAGGGTGAGGTACCGGATCGCCTTCGCCGTGACGGAGACGGGCTGGTGGTTCGCCCACGGCTGGAGCCAGCCCGGCATCGATTGGACCGGGACGAAGAGCGATGAGGCGAAGACGAGGGGCGCCAGGAGTGGGAACGCGGCCGCCTGCGCCGTCTCCGGGTCGCCGACGAGGAGCCCGACGCTCGCGAAGATCCAGCTCATGGCGTACCCGAACGCCAGCAACAGCAAGATCCCACCGAGCAGCCCCCACACGTCGGTGTGCACTCGGAACCCGACGAGGAATCCGACCAGGAGCATCAGGAAGACGACGAAGAGGTTGCGCGTGAGGTCGGCGAGGGTCCGACCGGCGAGGACGGCGCTCCGCGCCATCGGCAGCGATCGGAACCGCTCCATCAGACCGCTCTTCATGTCGGTCGCGAGGCCGATCGCCGTCGCCAGGGCGCCGAACACCACCGTCTGCACGAACACCCCGGGCATCAGGAAGTCCACGTAGGGGAAGTCGACCGGCAGGCCGATCGCCCCGCCGAAGACGTACCGGAACATCACGACGAAGATCACCGGCTGGATCGTCGAGAAGACGACGAGTTGCGGGACCCGCCGGTAGGCGATCAGGTTCCGCTGGGTGACGGCGAGGGCGTCGCGGATCGCGCGGACGAACGCCGGTCGTTCGACCCTGGAGACCGTGACCCGCTCCGTCGCCACCTGCGTCACCGGCGTCGCCTCCTCCCGCGACGACCGGTCGTGGCCGCCGGCTCGGTCTCGGTCTCCTGGCCCCCCTCGGCGCGCCGCCCGGTGAGCGAGAGGAACACGTCGTCGAGGCTCGGCTCGTGCACCGCCAGTGTCGTCGGGGAGAGCCCTTCACCGTCGAGCGTCCGCAGGACCACCACCAGGACCCCCGCGCCGTCGTTCGTCGCCAGCCGGAGCGTGCTGTCGTCGCGGACGAGGTCGGGGTACTGCGGCGCGAGGACCGCCCGGGCCCGTTCGGCGGCGTCCTCCTCGGCGAACCCGAGCTCCGCCACGGTGCTCCCGAGCTGAGCCTTCAGCGCCCTCGGCGTGTCGTTCGCGATCACATGGCCGTGATCGACCACCGCCACCCGGTCCGCGAGCCGGTCGGCTTCCTCGAGGTATTGGGTGGTCAACAGCACGGTGGTGCCGTCCGCCACGAGCTCGCGGATCATCGACCAGAGCTCGTTCCGGCTGAAGAGGTCGAGGCCGGTCGTCGGCTCGTCCAGGAACAGCACCGGCGGCTTCGGCACCAACGCGGCCGCGACGTCGAGCCGGCGCCGCATGCCTCCCGAGTACGTGCGGACCGGTCGGTCGGCCGCGTCGAGCAGGTCGAAGCGGCCCAGGAGCTCCGTGGCGCGGCCGTCGATCGCGGCGGGCTCGAGCTGCGTGAGCTTGCCGATCAGCCGGAGGTTCTCGCGGCCGGTGAGGTTCGGGTCGACCGCGGCGAACTGGCCGGCCAGCCCGATCAGCCGCCGGACGGTGTCGGCCTCGCGAACGACGTCGTGTCCGAGCACGGACGCGTTCCCCACGTCGGGCTCGAGG
>DASQTT010000286.1:0-9707 GCA_035641735.1 Actinomycetota bacterium
TTCGTGGGGATGTACGAGGAGCGCAAGCTCGTGCCGGCGAACCCGTTCGTGACGATCGACGTCGACGGGGTCGGCCGGCTGATGCGGATCGCGGCGGACGAGGGTCGTGCCGCGAACGGGTCGCTGCACCTCGGGATCTGCGGTGAGCACGGGGGCGATCCGGCGAGCGTCGTGTTCTGTCACGAGATCGGCCTCGACTACGTGAGCTGCTCGCCGTACCGGGTCGAGACGGCTCGGCTCGCCGCCGGGCAGGCCGCGGTCGGCGCCGCCGAGTCCGCGTCGAAGTAGCCGCCGGTGCCGATCTTCGACTGGGACCGCCTCGACGGATGGGGCGTCCTCCGGGCGGTGATGTTCGCCACGAGCCCCGGCGACGCGGCCGCCGCCCGCGTTGCGACCGAGAACTTCAGCGCCGGCGTCCAGCCCGACCAGGCGGCCGAGGCGAAGCTCGCCAGGTCGCGGTGGCTCGAGCGGCACGACGCCGAGGCGGCCTTCCCGTGCGGCGTCGTCCCCCAGGCAGAACCGCCGGCCGACGCCCCACGCCTCAACGTGGTGCCGATGCTCCGCGCGAAGCCGATCTCGGTGATGGCGGTGGTCCTGCCGACGGATCTCGTGTTCATCCGCGAGGAGGTCTCGGAGGAGGTCGAGGAGCTCGGCCGGCTCCCACGGACCGCGATCAGGGAGGTCGAGGTCGTCGACGCGGACGGCCATCACATCGCGGAGCCAGTGCGCGAGACGTTCGAACCCGAGGCGCTCTCCGTCGTCGTCCTGGGATGGACGAACGACGGCGTCGAGGAGGACGAGTGGTTCGGGTTCCGGTCGGCGTGGCTCGCGTGGCGCGCGGCGCGCAAGCTCCGAGCAGCCGCCCCGGCGTCGTGACGGCGATCACGGACCGGTCGATCTCCGCGCGTTAGGTTCCGTGGCCCCCGCCCTCCCCCGCGGCTCGGAGGAGGTGGCTCCATGACCGAACGGAGGAGCCGGCGGCTCGTCGTCGCGGGCCTGCTGGCCGGTCTGGCGATCGGGACGGCGGTCGGCGTGACGTCGCTCACGGGCGCCGCGCCCGAGACGGCGCTCGGCGCCAGGCCGGTGGTGCTGCACGTCGCGAAGGTCCTGGCCGACCCGGGCGCCGCGCTCGAGCTCACCGCCGGCGTCGTCTGCCCGCAGCGGACGCCCGGCGCCTGCGAGCTGACCCGCGCCGTCGCGCACGTCCTGTCGGCGGGAGCCGTCGGCTGGACGGAGGTGCCGGGCGTGAGCGAAGGAACCGCGTTCCGGTTCGTGATCCCCGGGGCGCTGGTCGGACAGGACGGCCTCTCGTATTGGCTGGAGCTCGCGATGGGGAGCGGCGCGGCCGTCCGGCTTCCCGACGGCGGGCCCGATTCGCCGTTCCGGGTGGTGACGACGGCGGGGCTGCAGGAGGTCTCCTGGCCCGGACGCTTCGATTGGGGAGCGGTCGTCGCGAGCGACGGCTCGGTCACGAAGCTGGCGTACGGAGATGGCTCGGCTGAGGTCGGCCGGATCGGCGGCGCGGGCGACCAGCAGGCGCTCGGTCCGTCGAGCTTCGACGTGGCCTCGGACGGGTCGATCCACGTCGCCGACTGGGTCCACGGTCGCGTGCTCGTCCTCTCGCCGTCGGGCGATCACCGACGGACGGTGCCGCTCCCGGTCACGCGGCCCGTGGACGTGGCGGTCGGCGCGGACGGCTCGACGGCCGTGACCACGCTCGGTCTGGGGGCGACGGCCTTCGAGCTGGACGGCGACGGCCGGGTGATCGGTCGCTACCGCGTCGGAGGGGTCGCGGAGCGGATCGCCCTGACCCCAGCCGGACCACGCGTTTGGGTCGGGCCGGCCCAGTGGGCGGCCGTGCGATCCCTCCCGGGGGTTCCGCTCGACGCCGCGGCACAAGCCAGGACACTGGCGCCGGCGATCCCGGCCTCCGACGGTTCCGTGGCCCTCTCCCAGGAGCTCGCCGACGGTCGCGTGGCGTTCGTCTGGGCGCGACCGGACGGCTCCCGGACCGGCGCCGTGCTCGAGCTTCCCACGGGCGTCGCGGCGGGCGTCGATCATCTGGTCCGCGCGCTGCCCGACGGTGGCGCGATCGCGGCCAGGGGCGTGTGGGCAGACGGCCACGAGGCCGTGGCGCTGCTGCGCTTCGCGCCGGACGGCGAGCTGGTGGACGCGTCGCTGATCGCCTCGGCGAGCCACGAGATGGACGCGGCCGCGTCGTCGGTCCGCTTCCGGGCACCGGACGAGGTCCTCGTGTTCCGGGCAGGATCCGAGGGGGTCCGCATCGATCGCTACGAGGTGACGACATGAAGGGACTGAAGCTGCTGGCCTGCGTGGCGCTGGCACTGGTGTCGCTCGCACCGGCCCAGCGGGCGTTCGCGACGTGGGCCTCCGAGAACTGTAACGGGAGCGGCTGGGACCGCGATGTCTGGAAGCGGTCGCAGGCCGACGACTACGCCCTCCGGGCGGTCGGGGAGGGCTACGAGTTCGGCGGCGGCTGCTACAAGCTGAACGGATACGACGACACGCCGAACCTCCCCACGGACGCCGGCGGCGAAGGTGCCGACTGCTCGGGCTTCACGTTCAAGACGTGGGCGCTCAAGAACCAGCTCGGCGCCAGGGGTTTCCACTTCTGGCAGCACGCGAAGGAGATCCACGGGCCGTACAGCACGTGGGCGTACTACGAGCCTCAGGCCTCGTTCCCGTTCCGGCTGATCTCCAAGTCGTATCCGGCCACCGCGTTCATGGACGCGCTCGTCGAACGTCACTCGGCGTGGGGGCACATCGCGCTGATCCACATGGAGGGTTCGTCGGGCTCGGACTGGATCGTGCACGCACGGAACAACTCGGCCGGGACCGAGCTCCGGTACCTGCCCTACCGGGGGGACGCCGATTTCCGAGCCGTGGCCAGGAAGGACTGGACCGCCGAGTGCTACCCCACCCGGTGCAGCTAGATCGTCCGAATGGCCCGCGGGGCCGAGGATGTCGAGGGGCGGGGGTAGGCTGCCCGCGTGGGCGCGATCCGCCGGCACCCCGTCACGATGGCCGTGGTGTTCGTCGTCCTCCTGGCGGTGGGCTTCGTCGCCGGGTGCGCGATCGTCGTGTGGGCGGCCGCCCACCACGACGACGCGTCCGAGATCAACCGGGCCGACGCGATCGTGGTCCTCGGCGCAGCGCAGTACGACGGCGACCCGTCGCCGGTGTTCGCCGGGCGGTTGGACCACGCGGTGTTGCTCTTCGACCAAGGACGAGCGGATCGCGTCCTGGTGCTGGGCGGGTCGCAGCCCGGCGATCGCTTCACAGAAGCCGAAGCGGGGTTCGGCTACCTCGTGGCCCACGGCGTCCCGGAGGAGTCGATCGTGGCGGTGCCGAGGGGCCACACGACGCTCGAGTCGCTGCGAGCCGCGGCTGGGGTGATGCGGGATGCGGGGTTCGACTCCGCGTTCCTGGTGTCGGATCCGTGGCACAACGCCCGGGTCGAGCGCATGTCCGAGGACCTCGGGATCGACGGGCACGCCTCGGCGACGTGGCAGTCGGCGGCCGTCTCCCAGGAGACGCGTCTGGGAGGTTACGTCCGCGAGACGTTCGCGTACCTCTACTACCGGGTGTTCGGCCGCTGAGTCGGGGAAACGGCGTGTCCGCGAGCGCCGGTACGATGCTCACGGTGACGACCCCCCGTGAGCGAACCGAGGAGATCGAGGCCCAGGTCCTGTCGGACCGGGCGCAGCTCGCCTCGGAGACCAAGGGACGGGAACGGGACGAGCCGCAGGATCTCCTCCGGACGGTCTATCAGCGCGATCGCGATCGGATCGTCCACGCGAAGGCGTTCCGGCGGCTCAAGCACAAGACCCAGGTCTTCCTGTCCCCACAGGGCGACCACTATCGCGTGCGCCTCACGCACACCCTCGACGTCTCGCAGATCGCGCGGACCGTCGCGCGGGCTCTGCGGCTCAACGAGGACCTCGCCGAGGCGATCGCCCTCGGCCACGATCTCGGCCACACTCCATTCGGGCACCTGGGCGAACAGGCCCTGACGCCCTTCTTGGGGCGGCCGTTCCGCCACTCCGAGCAGTCGCTCCGCGTGGTGGACCACCTCGAGAACGACGGGCGGGGGTTGAACCTCACGTGGGAGGTCCGTGACGGCATCGTGCACCATCCCTGGTCGATGCCGCCGCCGTCCACGCTCGAGGCCCAGATCGTCCGCTATGCGGACCGCATCGCCTACCTGAACCACGACGTGGACGACGCCCTCCGGGCCGAGGTCCTCGCCTTCGAGGATCTGCCGGCCGAACCGATGCGCGTCCTCGGGGCGACCCACTCCCAACGGATCAACACGCTGGTGACCGACCTCGTGGCGGCAAGCCAGGACCGCACCGAGATCGGACTGTCCGCTCCGGTGTTCGCCGCGCTGGATGGGCTGCGCGACTTCATGTTCGAGCAGGTCTACCTCCGCAAGGACACCCACGGCGAACACGAGCGGGCCACGCGCCTGATCCGGGAGCTCTTCCAGCACTTCCTCGACCATCCCGACGAGATGCCCGACGAGTACCATCGGGCCCCCGGCGATCTGCCGACCCGAGTGGCCGACTACATCTCGGGCATGACGGACCGGTACGCGCTGCGGACGTACGAGCGGCTCTTCCTTCCCCGAGGGTGGTTGTTCGACCAGGGGTAGGGGATGGCCCGAGGAACATGAGCAGGATCCGCCAGGAAGACATCGAGGGCGTCAAGGAGCGCACCGACATCGTCGCGCTCGTCGGCCAGTACCTCACGCTGAAGAAGACGGGCCACGACTCGATGTCCGGACTGTGCCCGTTCCACCAGGAGAAGACCGCGTCGTTCAGCGTCTCGCCGACGAAGGGGGTGTTCTACTGCTTCGGCTGCGGGAAGGGTGGCGACGCCATCACGTTCCTGCGCGAGCTGGAGCATCTGTCCTACGTGGAGGCGATCGAGCGTCTCGCCCAGCAGGCCGGGATGCAGCTTCGCTACGAGGGGGACTCGGCCGCCGACCGCCGGGCGGCGGCGCGGCGATCCGCACTGTTCCGGGCGAACGAAGAGGCCACCCGTCTCTACCAGCGGATGCTGCGGGAGGGCCGAGAGGCAGAGGACGCTCGTGCCTACGTCGGCGAACGCGGGCTTTGGCCCGAGTCGATCGAGACGTTCGGCATCGGCTACGCGCCGGGTTATCCGGATTTCCTGCTGCGACGGCTGGCCGAGGGCTTCGGGCCCGACGTCCTCCTCGAAGCGGGGCTCGCGACCAAGGGAGACGACGGCGTCGTCCGCGATCGATTCCGCGGGCGGCTGATCTTCCCGATCCAGGACCTGCAGGGCCGTTTCCTGGGATTCGGCGCGCGGATCCTGCCGGGCGATGCGCGCGCCGGGGAGATGGCGAAGTACCTGAACACCGCGGAGACGCCGATCTACCGGAAGGGCGAGCTCCTGTACAACCTGCACCGCGCGCGGCAGGCCGTGGCCCGCTCCGGTGACGTCTTCGTCGTCGAGGGCTACACGGACGTGATCGGGCTCGCGCAGGCCGGGGTGGAGAACGCGGTGGCGACGTGCGGGACCGCGCTGGGGGAGAAGCACTTCGAGCTCCTGTCGCGGTTCGCCACGCGGGCCGTGCTGGCGTTCGATTCCGACGAGGCCGGCGCACGCGCCGCCGAGCGCGCCTTCGCGTTCCACGAGCGCTATCCGGTGCAGGCCGCCGTGATGATCATGCCCGAGGGTCTCGACCCCGCCGAGTTCGTCGCGAAGCACGGACCGGATGCGGTTCGCGAGGCGGCGCGCTCGGCCCGGCCGCTGGTGGAGTTCATGGTCCGGCGCACCGTCGAGCGCCACGACCTCTCGAACGTCGAGGGCCAGTCGGCGGCCGTGGCCGCCACGCTGCCGATCATCGAGGGCATCCAGGATCCTGTGCGGCGCGATCAGTACGGTCATCTGCTGGCGGACCTGACGGGTGTCGCGGAGGACTCGGTCCGCACGGCGCTGCAGCGCCGGCTGGGCGGGCATCCCGAGCAGGTCGCCAAGACGATGCGGAAGGTCTCGGCCCGCGACCGCGTCGAGCGGGAGATGTTGCGGCTCCTCGTTCGCGACCTCGACACGTTCCGGACGTACGAGCCGAGGTTGACCGACGAGCACGTACGGACGTCGGCGGGGCGCGCCTTGCTCTCCGCACTCCGCGCGACGGACGGCGACGTGTCGAGCCTGGCGGGCGGCGACGACCCGAAGCTCGCCGCCGCGGCGAGCGCGCTCGCGGTCGAGTCGCTCGAGGGCGAGCCCACGGAGGAGTACGCGGAGCACGTGTACGCGAGGCTCCAGGAGTTCGTCCTGAAGGCGAAGAGCGACGAGCTCCGGATCAAGCTGCAGAAGCTCAATCCCCAGACCGACGGCGGCTACGACGAGCTGTTCCATCAGCTCGTCGCGGTGGACGGTGACCTCCGGCGGATCCGACAAGGGATGCTGGACGCGCAGTGAAGGCTCCGGTCGGTCCTGCTCCCAGAGCCGTACACTCTGCGCCGTGCTCCCGAATGCGGTAGGTCCTCTGTGAGCGCAGCCCGCGAACCCGATCCCTCCTCACACCTCGATGAGGTCAAGGAGCAGTTGGTGGTGCGCGGCCGCGAACGCGGCTTCGTTACGTCCGAGGATCTCGTCGAAGCCCTCGCGCTCGACGACCTGACGCCGGAACAGCTCGAGGACGTCCTCACGCAGATCCAGGACCACCTGAACGCCGAGAGCATCGAGGTGATCGAGGTTCCCGGCGACGACACCGACGTCGTATCGCAGATCCGCATCGAGGTCGACGCCCTCAAGGCGCCCACGAACGACCCCGTCCGGATGTACCTGAAGGAGATCGGCAAGGTCCCGCTGCTCAACGCCGCGCAGGAGGAGGACCTCGCCCGGCGGATCGAGGTGGGGGAGTTCTCCACGTCCCTGCGCACCCAGGTCGTCGACGACGGGAAGCCCGACCCCAAGCTCTTCCGCCTCTGCACGCAGAAGGTGTGGGAGATCTGGAACCATCAGGTCGAGGCCTTCGGGAAGGTCGAGGGCATCGGGCGCGACCCGGCCGCGCAGAAGAAGGCCTACCGGCCGAGGACCGAGGATCACCTGCACGACTACCTCCTCCGCGTGGAGCGGGACGGGCAGCTCGCCAAACGGAAGCTGATCGAGGCCAACCTACGGCTGGTGGTGTCGATCGCGAAGCGCTACGTCGGTCGAGGGATGCTCTTCCTCGACCTGATCCAGGAGGGCAACCTCGGGCTGATCCGGGCGGTGGAGAAGTTCGACTACTCGAAGGGGTTCAAGTTCTCGACGTACGCCACGTGGTGGATCCGCCAGGCGATCACGCGCGCGATCGCGGACCAGGCCCGCACGATCCGGATCCCCGTGCACATGGTCGAGACGATCAACAAGCTCGTTCGCGTTCAGCGCCAGCTGCTCCAGGACCTCGGGCGCGAGCCGACTCCGGAGGAGATCGGCAAGGTGATGGGGATCGGCGCGGAGAAGGTCCGCGAGATCCAGAAGGTGTCGCAGGAGCCGGTCTCGCTCGAGACCCCGATCGGCGAGGAAGAAGACTCCCACCTGGGGGACTTCATCGAGGACTCCGACGCGGTCGTCCCGGTGGACGCGGCGTCGTTCATCCTCCTCCAGGAGCAGCTCGGCTCTGTGCTGCACACGCTCAGCGAGCGCGAGAAGAAGGTGATCGAGCTGCGGTTCGGTCTGGCCGACGGGCATCCTCGGACACTCGAGGAGGTGGGCCGGGAGTTCGGGGTCACGCGCGAGCGGATCCGGCAGATCGAGTCGAAGACGCTCTCGAAGCTGCGGCATCCCTCGCGGTCGCAGAAGCTCCGCGACTACCTGGAATAGACGAGGAACCCCGCGCCCGTCTCGCGGACGCTCCGGTCGACTAGGTCAGTGCGGTCTTCAGCGTCTCGTTGTCGTAGACCGAGTTCGTCTGCGTGCCGAGATACGTGACGGCCAGCACGATGACGAGCGCGATCAACGCGATCATCAGGGCGTACTCGACCGCCGTGGCGCCCTCCTCCGAGGACAGCCTGGCCTTCAATGCAACGTAGATTCCCATCCTCTTCACGCCCACCTCTCCTGGGCCCCGGCACCCCCACCCAAGGGGTGTCGAGCGTCCGTCACGTGTACCGCCAGGCCCTGTCCCGTCCAGCGCTCTTCTATCATGAAACATCGGCCCACGCACCTCTTCACTTGAGCGGAGTCCGTGCGGGCCAGCGCTTCCAGGGGTCGCTTCGGAGGTGCCGGATGCGTTCCGGCGCCGGGCGTCCGGCTAGTTCCAGGCCGCCACGTCGTCGTCCGCGTCACCCAGCCGGTAACGGATCTCGCCGCGCAGCCGGCGGATCGCGTCCAGGCTGCGCCCGGTGGCGGCGTCGGTGAGGCGCTGGACCTGCGTGGTGACCAGCCGAAGCGCGGGGCGCTGATCCGACCGCCCACGCTGCGGACCGTGGACGACCGCGGGGTCGTCCTCCCGCAGCTTCCCGGCGATCTTCAGCCCGAGAGCGATCCCGGCGGCGAACACGACGAGGCTTCGGAGCTTCATGGCGCGCAGCCTACCCGCTCGGGCGGACCGTGCGGAGCGCGTCCGCCGCGCCTCTGACGAGGAGATCCGTGTCCACCGCGCAGGAGATGAACCGGAAGCCTCGCGCCGCCATGTCGGCCGCGCGCACCGGATCGGGTGCGTGGATGCCGCCGAACAGGTCGGCGCGAACGGCCGCGTCGAGCACCGTGTCGATCGGCGTCGAGAGGGCGGGGTCCGCCAGGTCACCCGGCCGCTCGAGCCCGAGGGAAAGGCCCAGATCGGTCGGGCCGACGAAGAGCCCGTCGAGGCCCGGCGTCTGGGCGATCCGCTCGACGTCGGCGAGCCCCTCGGCGGTCTCGATCATCGCGAACAGGATCATGTCTGGGTTCGCTCGGTCGACGTGGTCGCGGACGCTGCCGCGGGCTCCGCGGATCGGGCCGTAGCTTCGGTCGCCCTCCGGTGGATAGCGACACGCACGGACGAAGGACTCGGCCTCGTCGCGGCTGCCGATCATCGGGCAGATCACGCCTCGGACGCCGAGATCCAGTACGCGCATCAGCTCGGTCGGGTCGTTGGCGGCGGTTCGGACGAACGGGACCGCCGGCGTCGTGTCGATCGCGCGAACGACGTGAGCGAGCCCGTCAAGGGTGGCCGACCCGTGCTGGAGGTCGACCACGACGGCGTCGAAGCCGGCGCCACCGAGGGCCTCGGCTGCGGTGGGACTATCCAAGAGGAGCCACGCCGCGAAGGCTGGCTCGCCCGCGAGCCAGCGAGCCCCAACGAGGTCGTCCGTCACGGCGGCTGATGGTAGTCGTGGGACAGGGTGCGGGTCGGGTAGCATCGCATGGCCCGGCCGGTCGTCGGGCACCTTTCCGGGGTAGCTCAACTGGCAGAGCGGCGGACTGTTAATCCGTAGGTTGTGGGTTCGAGTCCCACCCCCGGAGCTTTGCTCCACCTGCGCGAACGCGTTCCCAACGAAATCCGAGCGCGGGCAGCGTGGCCAAATCTTGGCCAAATGGAGCTCACACCTTGATCGTTCGACCGCGGCTACCCGAACGCCGCCGCGATCCGGTCGTACGTCTCCCACTCCGGCCACCGCTCGCCTGCCTCGAGCTTCCGATAGACAGACGTTGACACGCCGAGTCGTCGCGCCGCCTGCTCGACC
>DASQTT010000287.1:0-4256 GCA_035641735.1 Actinomycetota bacterium
GCCAAGGTGGAGCCGTGGTTCGCGCGGAGAACCTCGTCGTCATCGGGCTGGTTCACGCCCCCGATCAGATGGACCAGTGTGTGCACGCGCGACAGGACCTCGCCCAAGTCGTCCGGCTCCTCGATCGCACGCACCGTCACCTTCGCACCGAGCGCGCGGAGCCCGTCGGCGGCTTCCGGCCGCCGGACGGTGGCACGGACCTCCTCGCGGGTCACGAGCTCGCGGACGATCGCCCGACCCAACAGGCCGGAGGCCCCGGTCACCATCACGGTCATCGCCGCGATGGTATCGACCGCCGATATCTTCCCCCGATGCAGCCGGATCCCGCCGACGCCGAACGGGCGCGGCGTGCACTCGGCGTCACGCCGGTCTCGTGGCGAGCGGCGTCGGGTCACTCCGCGCCCTCGAACCGGCGCTTCGTCGTCGACCTTCCCGACGGTTCGACCGCGTTCCTGAAGATCGCGGCCTTCGACTACACCGGACAGTGGCTCCGCTCCGAACATCACGCCTACGAACTGCTGGATGGGGAGCCGTTCCTGCCGAGGTTGCGGGGATGGGACGACGACGGCGAAGCGCCCGTCCTGGCAACCGAGGACCTCTCGGCCGGACGTTGGCCCCCACCGTGGGACCGCTCGAGCGTCGACGCGGTGCTCGCGAGCCTCGATGCGATCCACGCGTTCCGGCCGGGCGACGCGCTCCCGCCGGCCGAAGACAACCAGTTCGGGGTGGCGGATGGATGGACGCGGATCGCTGCCGATCCCGGGCCGTTCCTCTCACTCGGCCTGTGCTCCCCGGCGTGGCTCGATCGCAGCCTCGCGACGCTCGTGGCCGCGTCCTCGGCGGCACGGATCGACGGCGAGGCCCTGTTGCACTTCGACGTCCGGAGCGACAACGTGTCGCTCGTGGGCACGCAGGCCGTCCTGGTCGACTGGAACGGAGCCTGCGCGGGCGATCCGCTCCTCGATACCGCGTCCTGGCTCCCGAGCCTCCAAGCCGAGGGGGGCCCGTCACCGGAGACGATCCTGCCCGACGACACCCTCGGCTTGCCCGAGACGGCTTCGCTGCTGGCCGGGTTCTTCGCATCCCGAGCCGGCCTGTCGCCTGTCCCTCAGGCGCCCCATGCGCGCCCGCTTCAGCTGATGCAGACGAAGACCGCTCTGCCGTGGGCGGCCCGGCTGCTCGGCCTCCCACCGCCGGACTGACGCCGTCCCCGGCCGTTGCACCTGCAACCCTTTGCTACTATCGCCGCCCGTGACGGCGACGACGCACCCCGATCTCCTCGCCGAGCTCCGGAAACGCGGGCTCCGGATGACGCCGCAACGTCGCGCCATCGTGGCCGAGGTGATGCGGGCGAAGGGGCACATCTCCCCCACCGCGATCGCCCGGACGGTCCAGGCCGACATGCCCGGCGTCAACGCCTCGACGGTCTACCGGACGCTCTCACTGCTCGAGCACGTGGGCGTGCTGCAGCACTCCCACGTCGAGACGGGCGCCGAATACCACCGGGCCGAGGAGGCGCACCACGTCCACCTCACCTGTCGGAACTGCGGCCGCGACGACGAGCTCTCCCTCGAAGAGGCCGGCAAGCTGCGGCAATTGATCCGGCGTCATCACGGGTTCGAGGCCGATCTGACGCACTTCGCGATCACCGGGTTGTGCGCGGACTGCGCGCCCGCGTAGCTCAGCCGACGAAGATCGCCGGCAGCAACGACTCCTTGCCGAGCAGGAACAGGACGCCCAGAACGAGGCTGAACACGCCGGTGATCACCGCGATGCTGGCGTAGAGCGCGAAGTTCTTGGAGGCCTGCAGGAACCCGAACGCGCTTCCGACGGTGATCAGCGAGTTCGACGACATCAGTCCGACGAGGAACGCGGCGAGCACCGCGACTCCGGCAACCTCGCCCCCCGCCCCCGCCGCCGCGGCGAAGATCAGGATCTGCGTGGGCGTCTCCGCGCCGATGCCGTGGAGCATCCCCACGAGGAAGGCGGTCCCCTTCTGATAGTCGACGAACGGATCGTCCGGCTCCGGATGCTTGTGGTGGTGGTGGCCGGGCCGTCCGTGATGGCCGTGGTGCCATTCAGCGACCCGCTCGTCGGCCGCGACCTCGGTCCCGCCCGCGTGCGCGTGGACGGGCTCGAGCTCGTGATCGTGGATCCCTCGCGTCGACGGAGCACCGCGGAGGCGCCACCACAGGCTCCGGATCCCGGCGAAGATCAACATCCACCGGCTCCGCATCCGGAACTCTCGGCCGTGGCGGATCAGGGACACGAAGACGTAGACGCCCAGGATGAGCAACGTGACGCCGACGATGCGCCCCATCGCGGCGTCGACGCTCGGCGGCAGTTCCTGTCCGAGCAGGATCGCGACCGTGCCGATCATCAGTACGACGATCGCGTGCCCCACGACGTAGAGCGTCCCGAAGAGGATCGATCGGCGGCGGTCGTCCTGCGACGACGTGATGTCGCTGATCGCGGCGAGATGGTCCCAGTCGATCCCGTGCCGGAAGCCGAACCAGAACGCCGCAACGAGCAGACCGAAGCCGAAGCCGCCTTCGGAGATCTGCGCGATCACGGATCGAGCCGCCTCGTCACGCACGCAGGCTACCGGCTTCTTGCAACTTCTTGCAATTAGCTGGGGTTCGGGCGTCAGAAGGCCGGCGTTTCGCGGTACGTCCCGAACACATCCGCGAGGGCCCGGACGATCTCTCCCTCGGTGCACCGTGCGCGGGCGCACGCGAGGATCGGTTCCATCAGGTTCCCCTCGCCGGTCGCGGCCTCCTTCAGGGCGATCAAGGCCGCGTCGGCCGCGCGGCCGTCCCGGTCGGATCGAGTGCTTCGGACCGCCTCGACCTGATAGCGCTCCGTCTCCTCGCCGATCACGAGCGTCGCGATCGGAGAGGCGCTCACATCCACGAAGTCGGTCACACCCACCTTCACCAGGTCGCCGGCCTCGGAACGCTGCTGCTCACGGAAGGCCGACTCGGCGATCCGCCGCTGGAACCAGCCCTGCTCGATCCCGGTGAGGACCCCCTCGAGCATCAAACCCTCTCCCATCCGTTCGATCTGGGTGAAGATCTCCTCGGCCGCGGCTTCGATGCGGTCGGTGGCGTCCTCGACGAACCAGGCGCCGCCGAGCGGATCGACGACGTCTGGGACGCCGGTCTCGTACGCGATCACCTGCTGGGTGCGGAGCGCGAGCTTCGCCGCGTCCTCGGTGGGCAGCGCCAGGACCTCGTCGAGGGCGTTCGTGTGGAGGGACTGCGTGCCCCCGAGCACGGCGGCCAGCGCTTCGATCGCGGTCCGGACGACGTTGTTCATCGGCTGCTGGGCCGTCAGCGAGACGCCGGCGGTCTGCGTGTGGAACCGGAGGCGCATGGACTCGGGCTCTTGCGCGCCGTAGCGCTCGCGCATCCACCTCGCCCAGATCCGCCGAGCGGCGCGGAGCTTCGCGATCTCCTCGAAGAAGTCGATGTGGGCGTTGAAGAAGAACGAGAGCTGGGACGCGAACGCATCGACGTCGAGTCCTCGCTGCTGGCCGAGCTCGACGTACGCGAACCCGTCGGCCAGCGTGAACGCGAGCTCCTCCGCCGCGGTCGCTCCGGCCTCGCGGATGTGGTAGCCGGAGACGCTGATCGGATGCCACTTCGGGACGTGTTCCGCGCAGTACTCGATCAGGTCCCCGATCAGCCGGAGATGCGGGCGCGGGGGGAAGATCCATTCCTTCTGCGCGATGTACTCCTTCAAGATGTCGGTCTGGAGCGTGCCGTCCAGGACCGCCGGATCGATGCCCTGCCGCTCGGCGGTGGCGACGAAGAACGCGAAGGCGACGACCGCCGGGCCGCTGATCGTCATCGACGTCGTGATGTCTCCGAGCGGGATCCGGTCGAACAAGGTCTCGAAGTCGTCGAGCGAATCGGTGGCCACGCCGCAGCGGCCCACCTCGCCCTCGCTCCGCGGGTCGTCCGAGTCGAGACCCATCAGCGTCGGCATGTCGAACGCGACCGAGAGCCCGGTCTGGCCGTGGTCGATCAGGAAGCGGTAGCGGGCGTTCGTTTCCGCCGGCGTGCCGAACCCGGCGAACTGGCGCATCGTCCAGAGCCGGCCGCGGTACATCGACGGATAGGCGCCGCGGGTGAAGGGATACGCGCCGGGCTGGCCGAGCTTCTCATCGGGATCCCAGCCGTCGAGGTCGCCCGGCCCGACCAGCGCCGGCACCGGCTCGCCGGAAAGGGATCGATGCGAGCGCTCGCTCCACG
>DASQTT010000288.1:0-7711 GCA_035641735.1 Actinomycetota bacterium
TGGTTCGCGCTCGCCGGGCTCTTCCTCCTCTACGGCCTGATCGATGCGAGGGGACGAGCGTTCATCGACCTCGCGAACGAGCTGCGGTGGTACTTCTTCGTGCTCGCGATCCCGGCCGCGGGTCAGTTCGTCACGGGGTTCCTGCTCGGGCACCACGGGCACGACCCCGCCGAAGGTCCGGACGTCGGAGCGTGAGGCCGACCGCTAGCCGGCGGCCTTGATGATGTCCTCCGAGAGCTCGGAGAACTGCTGCAGGTGCGCGACGCGGTCGACCTTGAGCCGATCGACGATCGCGCGGTACTCGTCCCGCCGGCCCTCCCGCTCGTACAGCTCCGCCGGACGGAGGAGCTCCTCGTCGTCGAACCCGGGCAGCGAGGACGCGACGAGGTAGCGGAAATCCGGGTCCTCCGCGAAGGTGATCGTCCCCTCCGCGATCGCTTCCACGCAGGCGGACGTGTGCGGGATCTTCACCTTCTTGGAGCGGTCGTCGTCGTCCTTGCCGCCCACGCGGCCGGTGTTCAGGAGGTAGGTCTCGATCGGGTGCGTCGCCAGCAGCTCCAGCAAGCGATTCCCCTGCAGGCCGTGTGGGAGCGGGAAGAACGGGTTCGTGCCCGGCACCCGGAGGAACCTGCCGTCTTCCGACGCCCCGCCGGCCGACGTCCCGGTCGTCTCGCCGAGCATGAAGTACGCGGCCGCCTGCTCCTGCGAGAGCTTCGCGACCGCCGGGATGATGTTCTCGTTGCGGTTCAGGATCAGCAGGAAGTCGACCGGTCCGACGTTCCGCGCGTCCTCGTGGGCGAGCAGGTCTCGCATCTCGAACACCGCGCGTCCGTTCTGCGTGTGGCTCTGCTCGAAGAAGTTCACCCGTCCGTCGCCGTCCTGGAAGACGTTCTCGAGGAAGGCCGTCGGCTTCGTCACGGCTCCGTAGATCGACGGCTCGAACTCGGGATCGAGCGAGAACGTCTTGGCGAAGCACCCGTTCTCGGTGCCCAACGCGCGGCCGCCCGGCATCAGACCGACGAAGTCGTCCTGGACCGGGCGCGAGCCGTTCTGCGTCGTGAAGGTCGTCGTGGTCTTCCCCGTCCCGGAGAGGCCGATGATCATGAACACCTTCTCGCCGTCGTCGGTGGGGATCACCTTGAGCCCGGCGTGCAGCGCGAGCCCACCCCGCCGGTACACGATGTCGTTCCACATCCGGAGGCCGCCCTTCTTCGACTCGCCGAAGTAGTCCGACGCGAGCACGCGGGTGACGTAGCCGTCCAGATCGACCGCGATCGCGCGCCCGTTCGGGTAGCCGGGCGCTTCCAGGCCGGGGGTGTAGATCACCTGTACCTCAGGATCCTGGCCGTCGTCGCGATCGAAGTAGAGCTTCTGCTGCATGCCGGCGACGTTCGCGTACCGCTTCTCCATCAGCAGCCGGGCGCGCGTGCGCAGCTCCGGATCGTTCCCGATCCACCCGTCGACCTGGATCATGTCGTGTTCCGCGACGTACGCGTCCTGCATCCGCGCGATCTCCTCGTAGGCCTCGCGCGTCATCGTCTTACCGCTCGACGGCCGGTCGACCACGTAGGTGCTGCCGGCGCTCCGGGAGAGGACCTTCGTCTGGACGTTGACGTTGCCGTACTCCGTGATCCGACACTCCGGCATCGCTTCCGTGAAGGCACGGAGCTCCTCCGGGGTCGGGTTGACGTAGACCTCTGCCACAGGACCTCCTGCTCGATGGCGCGACGACGTGCGCGTTGCGGACGGGTGAGCCCCTAGAGTCTAGCGAACGCCCCAGAGCGTTCCCCCGGAGCCGCTTTCGAGCGCGGGAGGTGATCATGGATCTCAGCGAAGAGGAGCTGCTCGTCGCGATCAGGCGGGTGTTCGGCGGCTCCGCCCCGCAGGTGCTGGTCGGGCCGGGGGACGACGCCGCCGTCGCGTCCGCCGGGACCGGCGATCTCGTGCTCACCACGGACGCGTTGGTCGAAGGCGTTCACTTCGTTCGTGACCTGACGACGCCGAGGGACCTCGGCTACAAGGCGATCGCCGTGAACGTGAGCGACGTCGCCGCGATGGCCGCGAGTCCGCGCTACGCGGTCTGCTCGCTCACCCTGTCGGAGGACGTGGACTCCGCGTGGGTGATCGAGCTCGCCGGTGGGATGCGCGAGTGCTGCGACGAGTTCGCGCTCTCGCTCGTCGGCGGCAACCTGGCCCGCGGTCGCGACGTCACGATCGCCGTGACGGTGACGGGCGAGGTGGGACCCGGCCGCGCCGTGCTCCGCGACGGTGGGCGGCCCGGCCACCGGTTGGTGGTCACCGGGTCGCTCGGCGGCGCCGCGGCCGGCCTCCGCCTCGCATCGCAGCGTTCCTGGACGGACGACGAACGGCAGGCCCTCCGACGCCACGTTCGGCCGACGCCTCGGGTCGGGGAGGCCGGCGTCCTCGCGAGCCACGGTGCATCGGCGATGATCGACGTCTCGGACGGGCTCGCGCTGGATCTCTCGCGGCTGTGCGGCGCCAGCGGGGCAGGGGCGCGGGTGGAGCTCTCGCGGATCCCGATCCATCCGGCCGCCACCCTCGCGGAGGCGCTCACGGGTGGAGAGGACTACGAGCTGCTCGCGGCGCTACCGTCCGCCGACGCCGTGGCGGCCGCGCGCCGCCAGCTGGCGGACGCTTTCGGCGTGCCGCTCGCGGAGATCGGCGGCATCATCGAGGAAGGGCTCGTCGCGGTCGACGAGCACGGCGACGAACGTCCCCTCGAAGCAGAAGGTTGGGATCACTTCCGATGAGAGAGCGACCACCTCGCCCCCGAGCGCTCACGATCGCGGGCTCGGACTCGGGCGGTGGGGCGGGGATCCAGGCGGACCTGAAGACGTTCAGCGCGCTCGGCGTCTTCGGGATGACCGCGATCACCGCGGTGACCGTCCAGAACACGAAGGGGGTGGCGCGGTACGAGGAGCTGCCCGCCTCGATCGTCGCCGACCAGATCCGGGCCGTCGCGGGGGACATCGGCGTGGACGCGGCCAAGACCGGGATGCTCGCGTCGGCCCCGATCGTTCGGGCCGTGGCCGAGGCGGTCGAGGAGATGCGCATCCCGAACCTCGTCGTGGACCCGGTCTTCGTCTCGAAGCACGGCCACCTGCTCCTCGAGGACGACGCGGTGGAAGCCCTGCGACGGTCGATCCTGCCGCTCGCGGCGCTCGTCACCCCGAACCTGCCCGAGGCCGCCGGGCTGTCCGGCCGGGCCGTTGAGACGCGCGAGGACATGCGGCGCGCCGCCGACGCGATCCTCGGCCTGGGCGCGAGCGCCGTGCTGGTGAAGGGCGGTCACCTCCAAGGACCGGTCGCGTCGGACCTGTTCGCCGACGGTGGAGCGGAGGCATGGATCGAGGACGAGCGGATCGACACGGCGCACACGCACGGCACCGGCTGCACGCTGTCGTCCGCGATCGCCGCCCATCTCGCGATGGGGGATGCGCTGGCGGACGCGGTCCGGGCCGGGAAGGCGTTCGTCACGGAGGCGATCCGCCACGCGCTCGCCCTCGGCGAGGGCATCGGGCCGGTCGATCAGCTCTGGTCGATCGGAAGGGTCAGGAGACCCGCTGCGGGACCCGGGTAACCCGGCCCGCCTTCAGGCAGCTCGTGCACACGTTGAGGCGGCGAGGCGTGCCGTCGACCAGCGCGCGGACCCGCTGGACGTTCGGATCCCATCGCCGGTTGTTGCGCTTATGCGAGAACGACACCGACTTGCCGAACCACGGCTTCTTGCCACAGATGTCGCAGACCGCTGCCATGGATCGAGGCTACCAGAGGTCCGTTGGTCACCCGGCGATCGCGCGCAGGTTGCGGTGCAGCAGGTGTTCGGGGATCGGACCCGTGTAGGACGCGAAGCGCTCTCCGTTCGCCCGGTAGAAGACCGTCACCGGCTGCCCGAACAGACCGAGAGCGTCCTTGATGGCGTCGGGCGGGTCGAAGACGCTCGGGAACGCCATGTCGTACTGCGCGATGAAGGCCCTCGCGTCGGGCCTCGAATCCACGACGTCGATCCCGACGAACTGAACGCGGTCGCCGAACTCTTCGTGCGCCTCGACGAGCCGGGGCATCTCGTCGTGACACGGGGGACACCATGAACCCCAGAAGTTCAGCAGGACCGGCGTGCCTCGGAGTTCGGCCAGCAGCTGGTCGAATCGTTCGGGATCGGAGTCCGGCAGCTCGGAAGCCGTCCGCGGCAGGAGCGAAGCTGGGGCGCCGGACGAGGACGTCGGCTCTCCGCCGGGGCCACCGGTGCACGCCGAGAGCGCGCAGGAGAAGACGAGGGCGCACAGCAGCCGTCGGGTCATCACACCAGGATGGTAGAACCGGCACGGACGTGACCGGCGCTTCCACTCCCCTCGCCCTCGACGATCCGGTCCTCGACGTGGACCGGCGGCTCGCGACCCGTCGGACGGGCGTGCAGCAGAAAGGAGAGGAGGCCTACGTCGTCCTGGCGGGGATCGGGATCCGCACCGTGGGCGACCTGCTTCGGCACTACCCGCGAAGACACATCGATCGCACCACGGTGCAGGCGATCGGGGATCTCGACGCCGGCGAACACGCGACGGTGCTCGGGACGGTCAAGCGCGTCCGCCCGGCACACACACACCGGTCCCCGGTGACCGTCACCGTGGCGGACGGGACCGGTGAGCTCGACCTCGCGTTCTTCAACCAGCCCTGGGTGGCCAAGCGGTATCGCGTCGGCGTCGAGGTCGCCGCCTGGGGCGTCGCGTCCCGGTACGGACGCCGGCTCCAGCTGGCGCAACAAGAGGTGGAGATCCTCGGCGGGGGCGAGCACGATCCCGTCCACACCGGCCGGATCACGCCGATCCATCCGGCGGCCGAGGGGATCTCGGCCCGCACGATCCGCGAGCTGGTCTTCCGCGCGCTCGAGCGGCTGCCGTCGATCCCCGATCACGTGCCGGACGGCGTCCTTCGGGAGGAGGGCCTGATCGATCTCGATGCGGCGCTCCGCGGGGTGCACTTCCCCGCCGACGACCGCGAGCTCGCGCGGTCGATCGAACGCCTCAAGTTCGACGAGCTGTTCATGCTGGAGCTCGGGGTCGCCTTCCGCAAGCACCGGGTGGAGTCCGAGCGGAAGGGCGTCGTCCACGTGCCGGAGAGCGAGCTCACGGAGCGCCTGCTCGCGACGGTTCCCTTCGAGCCGACGAAGGCGCAGTCGCGTGCGATCGAGGAGGTCGCGGCGGCGATGGCGGCGTCCAGACCGATGAACGCGCTCCTGCAAGGAGACGTCGGGTCGGGCAAGACGCTGGTGGCGTTGCACGCGTGCCTCGTCGCGATCGGATCCGGCCACCAGGCCGCGATCATGGCCCCGACGGAGGTGCTCGCCGGCCAGCACGCGCGGTCGGTCGCCGCCCTGCTCGACGGGGTCGGGGCCGCTCCTTACCTGGACGGCCCGGCGGCGGCGCGGGCGGCTCCCGACGGGCAGGGTTCCCTCCTGGACCCGTCCTTTCCGGAACCCGTCGGAGCGGTCGTTCGGTACGCCCTCCTCACCTCCGCCGTCACGGGGAAGGACCGCACGCGGATCCTGGCCGGGATCGCGGACGGGGGCGTCGACCTCGTGGTCGGGACGCACGCGCTGGTGCAGGAGGCGGTGGCGTTCCGGGATCTCTCCCTCGCGGTCGTCGACGAGCAGCACCGGTTCGGGCTCCACCAACGGATGGCGCTGAAAGGCAAGGGCGGCGGCGACATCGACGTGCTGATCATGACCGCCACGCCGATCCCACGGACGCTCGCGCTCACGTACTACGGAGACCTCGACGTGATCGTGCTCGACGAGATGCCCCGGGGCCGGCAACCCATCGCGACGGCGGCCGCGCGCTCGGAGGCGGAGCGGGCCGCGGCCTACGAGCTCGTGCGCCGGGAGGTCCGCGCCGGCCATCAGGCATTCGTCGTCTGCGCCGCGATCGACGAGGGCAACCGCACCCAGGCGCGAGCCGCCGAGGCCGAGGCGGGGCGCCTCGCGACCGAGGTCTTCCCCGATCTCCGGGTGGAGCTGCTGCACGGACGGATGCGCCCGAAAGAGAAGGACCGGATCATGGACGGGTTCCGGACGGGTCAGGCCGACGTGCTGATCTCGACCACGGTGATCGAGGTCGGCGTCGACGTCCCGAACGCCACCGTGATGCTCGTGGAGAACGCCGAGCGGTTCGGACTCGCCCAGCTGCATCAGCTTCGGGGCCGGATCGGTCGCGGTGACGCCGCGTCCTTCAGCGTCCTGTTCGACGAGTCCGAGGAGACGAACCAGGACGCCCGCGCACGGATCGAAGCGATGGTGCGGACGACCGACGGCTTCGAGCTCGCGGACGAGGACCTCCGCCTCCGCGGCGAGGGAACGCTCTTCGACGCGCGACAGTCCGGCATGCCGGACCTGAAGCTCGCCCGTCTCTCCGAGGACCTCGATCTGGTGAAGCGCGCCCGCGTCCGCGCCTTCGATCTCGTGGAAGGCGATCCGACGCTCGCCGCCCATCCGCACCTGCTGGACGAGCTCCGCGAGCGCTTCGAGGGCTCGATCGAGTGGCTGTTCAGCGCCTGACGGGACGCTGACCGCGTGCGCGTGATCGCGGGGACGGCGAAGGGGACGAGGCTCGCGGCCGTGCCCCCCGGCGTGCGCCCCGTGTCCGATCGCGCTCGTGAAGGTGTCTTCTCGAGCCTGGGGGAACTGGTAGCCCGCGCCGCGGTGCTGGACCTGTTCGCCGGGACGGGGGCGATGGGGATCGAGGCGCTCTCCCGGGGCGCCGCTATGGCCGTCTTCGTCGAACGCTCCCCCCGCGCGATCGCCTCGATCCGGCAGAACCTCGAACGGACGCGCCTGGCCGATCGAGCGCGCGTGGTCCGGTCCGACGTCGACCGGTTCCTCGATGGGATCGGGGACGCCGAGGGGCGGTTCGACCTCTTCCTCGTCGACCCCCCCTACGACGTCGGCGGGAGCGACCTCAGGGTCACCCTCGGCCTGCTGGCGGGCTCCGCGGCGCTGGCAGAGGGGGCCACGGTGGTCCTGACCAGGGATTCCAGGAGTTCCATCGATGTAGTTCCGGTAAACTGGCCGGTCGCGAAGCGACTCAGGTACGGAGACAGCGTCGTCACGCTGTTCCGACCACGGAACCTGCCTAGAACGACGGAGGTGTGATGGGCCTGACCGCCCTGTGTCCGGGGACCTTCGACCCCGTGACGAACGGTCACCTGGACATCATCGGCAGGGCCGCCGAGACCTTCGACGCGGTGATCGTGGGCGCGCTGGAGAACCCCTCCAAGCAGCCGATGTTCACGCTCGAGGAGCGCGTGGCCATGCTGAAGGAGGCCTGTTCCGGCATGGCCGGCGTGAGCGTGGTCTCGTTCCGCGGACTCCTCGTGGACTTCGCTCACGTGCAGGAGGCCGGCGTGATCGTCAAGGGCCTCCGAGCCGTCTCCGACTACGAGTACGAGATCCAGATGGCGCAGATGAACCACCGGCTCGCGGGCGTCGAGACGCTGTTCATGCCGACGAGCCCGAACTGGTCCTTCCTCTCGTCCTCGCTCGTGAAGGAGGTCGCCCAGCTCGGCGGCGACGTCGCGGGACTCGTCCCGGACCACGTGCGGGCGGCGCTGGACGACCGGCTGGAGGAACGCTGATGGACCTCGCCGCACGACTCGAGCAGCTCGACGAGCTGATGCGCGAGGCGAAGTCGATGCCGCT
>DASQTT010000289.1:0-2065 GCA_035641735.1 Actinomycetota bacterium
GGCGTGGACCTGCACGGCGCCCATCACCGCGTTCAGCGTGCTGCTCTTGCCGGCCCCGTTGGGGCCTATCACGCCCACGATCTCGCCGCGGGCGACCCGGAGGTCCACGCCCCGCACCGCGGGCACCGGTCCGTAGCGCACCTCGAGCCCCTCGATCTCGAGGACCGCGTCACTCACGGGGCGCTCCCGGTCCGGCGCCGCCCAGATACGCGGCCGCAACATCCTCGCTGCGCCTGATCTCCTCGGGCGTGCCCTGGGCGATCATCCGGCCCCCGTCGAGCACGCAGAGTCGGTCGCACACCTCCATGATCAGCGCCATGTTGTGGTCGATGACGAGCACGCCGCGGTCGGAATCGGCGAGCGAGCGCAGGACGGCGACGAAGGCGGGCAGCTCCGAGTCGGAGAGGCCGGCCGCCGGCTCGTCCAAGAGCATGTAGCGCGGGTCGGTCGCCAGGGCCCGGGCCACGCCGAGCTTCATGGCCACGCCGTGGGGGAGCCGTCCGGCCGGCTCCTCCGCCTCGCGCGTCAGCTGAAGCAAATCGAGGATGCCGTCCGCCCGCCGCCTCGCCTCGCGGGCCGACCGGCCGACGCCCAGGGCGGCGACCTCCACGTTCTCCCGCACGCTCAGCCCCCCGAACAGGTGCCCCTGCTGGAAGCTTCGGGCGATGCCCGCCCGGGCCCGGCGCGTGGCCTTCCAGCCCGTGACGTCGGACCCGTCGACGACCACGGATCCGCTGTCGGGCAGGTCGAACCCCGTGACGCAGTTCACGAGGGTGGTCTTGCCGGCCCCGTTCGGGCCGATCAGCCCGACGACCTCTCGGCGGCCGACCTCGAGGTCCACCTCCCTCAGCGCCTGGATGCCCTGGAACGAGCGGGAGACGCCGGCGGCCCGGAGGCGGTTGTTCACGCGACGCCTACTCGAATGTCACCGGCTCTCCCGCCTTCACCGTCCCGGTGAAGCGCGGCTTGCCATTCTGAATCTCGATCACCCGGTACTCGCGGCCGAACGCCGAATGGAACTCGGGCGAGAAGCTCACGTCTCCCGAGACCGTCCCGAGCCCCGAGAACCCCTCGGTGGTCTCGGCGAGCTTCTCGCCGTCGGTCGCGCCGCCGTTCTTCTTGATCGCCTCCACGAGGCCGTCCACGGTGGCCGCGCCGGTGACGAACCCGCCCGTCGCGGGCGGCTGGCCGGCCTTCGTCATCTTGGCGATCAGGTCGCGCACCGCCGGATCCGGATCGTCGCCGTACACCGAGGCGTAGGTGATCACGTAGATGTTGTCCGCCACGCTCTTGCTCTTCGGCAGCCAGAAGGAGCCGTCGATCGACCACGGACCCATTATCGGCGTGGTGTTCCCACCGCCGCGCACTCCAGAGACGAACGCCGGCAGATCTTGCTGGGTGGTCGCGCAGATGGCGATCGTGTCGGCCTTCGAGTCGTTCACGCTGCTGACGACGTTGCTGATCGTTCCGTCGCCCTCGGTGAAGCTCTCCTCGCTCGCGACCTTGCCGCCGAGCTCCTCGAACCGCTGCTTGAACGCCTGGCAGACGTTCTGGGTGTAGACGATCGCCTTGTCGGTGACGACGTTGGCCGTCTTCCATCCCTTCTCGTTCGCGAGCTCGGCCAGCGCCGCTCCCTCGTCCTGCGCCACGTTTCCGTAGCTGAACGCGAGCCTCCCGGCGTCGCCGAACCGCTTCGGCCCCATCTGATCGGTGCCGATGCAGGGCGCGACGGTGAGCAGCCCCGCCTGGATGCCCTCCTGGGTCGACGGAGTCGCCCAGTCGACGTCGCACGTGACCCACATGACGTCGGCGCCCTGGTCGATCAGATCGACGGCCGCGGCCTTCGTCCGCGCCGGGTCCAGCCGCGTGTTCTGGACCTTGAACTCGATGTTCCGGCCGTTCACGCCGCCCTCCGCGTTCACCTGGTCGGCCTGGATCTGCGCCGCCGTCAACGCCGGCCCGTCGAAGAACTTCATGAGCTTCGTCTGATCGACTGCCGCGCCGATCGTGATCGGCCCGCTCTCGGCCGACGTCTCGGCGCTCTGCCCGTCGCCCGTGCCCTCTC
>DASQTT010000290.1:0-7428 GCA_035641735.1 Actinomycetota bacterium
GGGTTGTCGGACTCCGAGGTCGAGCACGAGGAGGTCGAGGGCGAGCTGGTCACGTTCCGGTACCCGCTCGTGGACGGCTCCGGCTCCGTCGACGTCGTCACGACCCGAGTGGAGACGATGCTCGGCGACACGGGGATCGCCGTGAACCCCAAGGACGAGCGGTACCGGGACGTCGTCGGTCGGACCGTCCGGCATCCGTTCGACCGGCGGGAGCTCCCGATCGTGGCGGACGAGGCGGTCGACCCGGAGTTCGGAACGGGTGCGGTGAAGGTCACGCCGTCACACGACGCGACGGACTTCGAGATCTCGCAGCGGACGGGCCTGCCGCTTCTGAACATCTTCGACGCCGAGGCGCGCGTGAACGCGAACGCCGCGGAGGAGTTCTACGGGCTGGGTCGGTACGACGCGCGCCAGGCGGTCCGCGAGGAGCTCGAGAAGCTCGGGCTCTTCGTCCGCGAAGAGCGGCCGTACGCGCACTCCGTCGGTCACTGCTACCGGTGTCACAGCGAGATCGAGCCCTGGATGTCGGGACTGCAATGGTTCGTGGCCGTGGACGGGCTCAAGGGGCCCGCGATCGAGGCGGCGCGCGACGGACGCATCACGTTCTGGCCCGCCCGCTGGCAACGCGCGTACGTGAGCTGGATGGAAGGATTGCGGGACTGGAACATCTCCCGCCAGCTTTGGTGGGGCCACCGGATCCCGGCGTGGTACTGCGCCGACGGCCATGTGACGGTTGCGATCGAGGACCCCGACGCCTGCGCCGAGTGCGGGAAGACGGAGCTCGAGCAGGACCCCGACGTCCTGGACACGTGGTTCTCCTCGCAACTCTGGCCGTTCTCGACCCTCGGGTGGCCCGACGACACGCCGGAGCTCCGCGCCTTCTATCCGAACCGCGTCCTCGTGACCGGCTACGAGATCCTCTACCTGTGGGTGGCTCGGATGATCATGTCCGGCATGTCGCTCGCCGGCGACATCCCGTTCCGCGACGTCGTGATCCACGGGCTCGTGCGCGACGCTCACGGCCGCAAGATGTCCAAGTCGCTCGGCAACGTGATCGATCCGATCGAGATGATCGACGAGTACGGCGCCGACGCGCTCCGGTTCTCGCTGGCTCGGCTGGCGACCGGCGGGCAGCAGGACATCCCCCTCGCGATCGAGGCGATCGACGGCGGTCGTCGCTTCGCCAACAAGATCTGGAACGCGGCGCGGCTGGTCCTGCAGGCGTTCCCCGGCGGCGAGCCGGCCCTGCCGCCGCCGAAGCGGCGGAAGGCGCCGCAGCGATGGCTGCTCGCCCGTCATCAGCGTTGCGTGCATGAGGTGAACGGCGCGCTCGACCGCTACGAGTTCGCGACGGCGACGCAGGCGCTTTATCGCTTCGTCTGGTCGGAGTTCTGCGACTGGGGCCTCGAGATGGAGAAGGACCGACTCCGATCGGAGGTCGAGCAGGAACGCGTGGACGCCGCGAACGTCCTCGCCTGGATCCTGGAGCGGACGCTCCGGCTGCTCCACCCGGTGATGCCCTTCGTGACCGAGGAGATCTGGCAGCGGTACGGGATCGGCGACACGATCGTCACGGCGCCGTGGCCCGACGCCGACGAGCAGCAGGCGCTCCAGGGCCTCGGCGTCGAGACCGAGGCGGCGTGGCCGTTCGTGGAGGAACTGGTGACGACCGTTCGCCGGTTCCGCAGCGAGCACAACATCCCACCGAAGGGCGAGCTCGCGCTGCGACTGGTCGAGACGGGCGGCGACAGCGCGCTCCACGACGCGGTCCTCGGCGACTTCCGGCAGGAGGTGATGCGCCTGGCCGGGCTGTCGGGGATCGAGACGACGGGCGCCGGGAGCGCCGGCGGAGCCGCGCGGTTGATCGTGCGGGGAGAGACCGTGCTCGTGCCGGTCGGCGATCTGATCGACCTCGACGCCGAGCGGGAGCGGCTCCGCAAGCGACTCGCGGAGGCCGAGCAGGACCTCGAGCGCGCCGAGCGGAAGCTCGCGAACGAGGGCTTCCGCGCGAAGGCGCCCGAGGACGTCGTCCTGGCCGAGAAGCTGAAGGTCGAGCGGTTCGAACGGGAAGCGGCCTCCGTCCGGGAGCAGCTCGCCGAGCTCGGGTGATGCGGTTCGCCGAGACGGTGGCCCGGCTGGAGGAGCGCCAGCCGGAGCACATGCCGGAGCCCAGCTTGGACCGGATCCGACGGATCGCGGAGCTCCTCGACGACCCGCAGCTGACCTTCCCGACGATCCACGTCACCGGGACGAACGGCAAGACGACGATCGCCCACGCGGCCGCCGCGGTGGCGTGCGCCCACGGGATGACGACGGGCCTCTTCACGTCGCCGCACCTCCTGACGGTCCGCGAGCGTCTCTCGGTGTGCGGCGAGCCGATCTCCGAGGAGGAGTTCGCGCAGGAGTGGTCGCATCTCCAGCCGTTCCTCGACGTCGCCGACGCGCAGGGCGACGGGGCGGCCACGTACTTCGAGGCCGTGACGGCACTCGCATTCTTGTGGTTCGCCGACAAGCCGGTGGGGCTGGGGGTGTTCGAGGTCGGGATGGGGGGCGGCTGGGACGCCACGAACCTCGTGGGTGGGGACGTCGCGGTGATCGGCGAGGTCTCGCTCGATCATCCGGAGCTCGGTTCGACGGTTCAGCAGGTGGCCACGGAGAAGGCCGGGATCGTCAAGCCGGGAAAGATCGCGGTGGTGCGCGAGCAGCCGCACGACGAGGCGATGGAGGTGATCGAGGCTCGGGTGCGCGAGGTGGGCGC
The DNA here is from genome assembly GCA_035641735.1 of Actinomycetota bacterium. Lineage (GTDB taxonomy): Bacteria > Actinomycetota > UBA4738 > UBA4738 > HRBIN12 > JAJNBA01. Next base: position 2,759 of record DASQTT010000290.1, read on the forward strand.
CACGCTCCTGCTGGAGGGTCGCGACTGGCGCGTGTCGGCGCGGCTCCCCGCCGTCGGCGGCCAGCAGTTCCGGATCGAGGGAGTGGACTCGACGTACGACGACGTGTTCGTTCCGATGTTCGGCGAGCACGTCGTCCGCAACGTGACGGCGGCCGTCGTGGCGGTCGAGTCGGCCCTCGGGCACGCGCTCGACCCGATCGCGACGCGATCGGCGATCGCCGGGGTGCGGATCGCCGGGCGCCTCGAGATCGCCGACCGGGGCCCCACGATCGTCCTCGACGGAGCGCACAACCCGGCCGGCGCCGAGGCGCTCGTCGACGCGCTGCGCGAGTCGTTCACGTGGTCCCGGCTCCACCTGGTGCTCGCCGTCTCCTCGAACAAGGACCTCGACGGGATCGTGGCGGCGTTCGAACCGTTCACCGACGCCTGGTACGCGGCGCGCAACGAGAGCGTCCGGAGCTTCGCAGCCGAGCAGGTCGCGGAACGGATCGCGGCGGCGGGCGGCCGCGTCACGGACCTGGGGACGGTGTCGGAGATGCTCTCGGCGGCGCGCGACGTGGCCGCGAAGGACGACCTCATCCTGGTGACGGGCTCCCTCTACACTGTCGCCGACGCTCGCCGGGCGCTCGGAGGATCCTGAAGCATGGCCCCGAAGACGTGACGAAGGAATCGACGCTGCTCATCGTGAAGCCGGACGGCGTCCGCCGCCGTCTGATCGGCGAGGTCCTCCGTCGTGCCGAGGAGGCCGGGCTCACGATCGAGGACCTGCGGATGGAGACGATCCCGATGGAGGTCGCCGAGGAGCACTACGGTGAACATCGCGAGAAGCCGTTTTTCGGCGAGCTCGTGGAGTTCATCACCGGAGGACCGGTGGTCGTCGCCAAGGTGACGGGCGAGAACGCGATCGTCCGGTGGCGCGAGCTCATGGGTCCGACCGACCCCGCGGACGCCCCGCCCGGCACGATCCGCGGCGACCTCGCCTCGGTGATCACCGAGAACGTCGTGCACGGCAGCGACTCGCCCGAGTCGGCCGCGCGCGAGCTCAAGCTCTTCTTCCCCGACGCGTGAGCGGTCTCGCCGAGGCGTTCGAGCGCATCGGTTCGTTCCTCGAGCACCGGCTGCCGCTGCTCCACGCGCCCGGGGCGGCCCTCGCCGTCACGGATCGGGAGCAGATCCTCGGCGTCGTGGTCCGCGGGTTCGCCGACGCGGCCTCGGGGGCGCCGGTCCGGCCGGAGACCCGTTTCCAGATCGGCTCGATCTCGAAGTCGTTCGCCGCGATCGTGGCGATGCAGGAGGTGGAGGCGGGTCGCCTCGACCTCCACGCGCCGATCGCGGACCTCCTTCCGTGGCTCCGGCTGGAGCAGCCCTTCGGCCCGATCACGCCGCACCACCTGCTCACCCATTCCTCGGGCCTCGCGATCGGGACGGAGGAGTCACCGACCGGGGCGGGGGCGCTGTGGATCCTCCAGCGCGTGCCGCCCACGTTCCCGCCGGGGGAGCGGTTCCACTACTCGAACGACGGCTATAAGCTCGTCGGCGCGATCCTGGAACGCGTGACCGGTCGGTCGGTGCCCGACCTGATCCGCGAGCGCATCTTCGAGCCGCTGGGGATGACCGCGACCGAGGGACGGATCACGAACGCGACCCGACGGGACTTGGCGGTGGGCTACGCGACGCTCTTCGACGAGCGGCCGGCCCAGCGGCATCACGAGCTCGTGCCGGCGCACTGGACGGTCACCGACACGGCCGACGGGGCGATCGTCTCGAACGTCGTGGATATGGCGGCGTACGCACGGATGCTCCTGAACCGGGGCGTCACGCCCGAAGGACATCGCATCGTCTCGGAGGAGGCTTTCGCGATGTTCACGGAACCGCGGATCGACGAGCCGGCGGAGGAGCGGGAGGTCCCGGGCCGCTACGCGTACGGCCTGTCGGTCGGCGTCCGCGACGGCCGCGCCATCCTCACGCATTCCGGGGGCATGGTCGGATACACGGCGCTCCTGATGGTCGAGCCTGACGAAGGCCTGGGCTGCGTGATGCTGCTGAACGGCCAGGGCGATCGGGTCCAGACCGTCGGCTACGCGCTCGACGCGGTCGGCGCCACGATCCGCGGAGAACCGGTCCCCGCGGTGGCCCATCCGCCCGATCCGGCACGGGTCGAAGACGCGGCCGACTACGAGGGCACGTACCGCGACGGCGACCGCGAGATCCGGATCCAGGTGAAGGACGGGGGCCTCGTCTTGGTCGACGGCACGGTCGAGGCGATCCTGGAGCGCGAGCCCCTGATCGACGGCCGGTATCACGACCGGTTCGTCGCGGTGCACGAGGAGCTCGACCGGTTCCCCGTCACGTTCCATCGTCGGGATGGACGGATCGTCGAGGCCATCCACGGACCGGCCCGGTTCGTCCGTGACGGCGAGCCGAGGGCCGACGCGCCGGAGCTTCCGGCGACCTGGCACGCCTTCGAGGGCCTCTATCGGAGCCACGACCCGTGGGATCCCGTGCTCCGCGTCTACGGCCGCGACGGCCGGCTGTTCCTCCTCTCGCCCGGAGACGAGGAGGAATGGGAGCTGACGCCGCTCGAGAACGAGTACTTCGTCGCCGGCGACCCGTGGGCTCCGCGACGGCTCCGGTTCCTAGGCGACGTCGACGGGCGCGCGGCGGTCGCGGAGCTCAACGGCGGTCGCTGGTATCGCTCGAACGAGGAGTGATCAGGCCACGCGGCGGAACGCGACGCAGGCGTTCTGGCCGCCGAAGCCGAAGGAGTTCGAGAGCGCCAGCGTGACGTTCATCTCCCGGGCCTCGTTCGGCACGTAGTCGAGGTCGCAATCGGGGTCCGGCGTCTCGTAGTGGATCGTCGGCGGCACGACGCCGCGATCGATCACGAGCGAGCAGATCGCGCCCTCGACAGCGCCGGCGGCCCCGAGCATGTGCCCCGTCATCGATTTCGTGGAGGACACGGCGATCTGGCGGGCTACCTCATCGCCCAACGCCGCCTTGATCGCCACGGTCTCCGACGCGTCGTTCAGCTGGGTGGAGGTCCCGTGCGCGTTCACGTAGGTGACGGAGCCGGGGTCCTCCTTCGCGTCCTCCAGCGCCCACCGCATCGCGAGGGTCGCTCCCGAGCCTTTCGGATCCGGCGCCGTGATGTGATGGGCGTCGTCCGACATCCCGTACCCGGCCACCTCGCAGTAGATCCGGGCCCCGCGCGCCCGGGCGTGCTCCTCGGACTCCAGGATCAGCGCGGCGCCGCCCTCGGAGAGCACGAAACCGCTGCGGTTCGCGTCGAACGGCCGGGACGCGGTCTCGGGATCGGGGTTCTTCGTGAGCGCCGTCATCTGGGAGAACGCGGCCACCGTCAGCGGAAGGGTCGCGGCTTCGGAGCCGCCGGCGATGCAGAGATCGAGGTAGCCGTCGCGGATCAGGCGCATCCCCTCGCCGATCGCGTGGTTCGAGGACGCGCACGCCGAGACCGTGCAGTAGTTGGGGCCGGTGAGACCGAACTTCATCGCGAGATGGCCGGCGGCGGCGTTCGCCATCAGCGCCGGCACCATGAACGGCGAGACGCGCCCCGGGCCCTTCTCGAGCAGGACGGAGTGCTGGATCAAGATCGTCTCGAGGCCACCGATCCCGGTTCCGAAGACGATGCCCCCCCGCTCCGAGGGCACCTCGGGGGTGCCGGCGTCCTCCCAGGCGAGCTTCCCCGCTGCGATCGCGTAATGGCTGAACCGGTCGGTCCGCCGGATCTCCTTCGGATCGAGCCAGGCTGCGGGATCGAAGTCGAGGACGTCGCCCGCGACGCTGACGGGCAGGCCGTCGGTGGGGAACCGACGGATGCGCTGGACACCGTTGCGTCCACTCGTCACGCCGTCCCAGAACGCCTCGACCCCGGTCCCGATGGGCGTGACCGGACCGATCCCCGTGACGACGACCCGACGTCGGTCCGGCGCCATGACCCGCTACGACATCCCGAGCTTCGACGCCACGAGGTCGACGGCCTGGCCCACGGTCTTCACCGGTTCCATCTCCTCTTCGGGGATCTCGATGCTCCACTCCTCTTCGAGCGCGAGGACCGCCTCCACGAGGTCCAGGGAATCGGCGTTGAGGTCCTCGGCGAACCGGGCATCCGGGACGACCTGCTGCTCGTCCACGGCCAGCTGCTCGGCGAGGACCTTCTTCACCCTCGCCTCGATCTCGGATCGGTCCATCGCTCTCCTCGTCCTCCTGTCGTCGTGGCGTCCGAGCCTATCCGTGGATCGTTCCCCGCGACTAGGCGGTCAGCCCACCGTCCACGGGGATCGTGGTGCCGTTCACGTACGACGCCTCGTCCGACATCAGGAAGCGGACGACCGCGGCGACCTCGGGGAGCGTCGCGGGACGACGCGGGGGCGTCTGATCGACGTAGAACGCGCGGGCCTCGTCGGTGAGGTGCGACGTCATCTCCGTCTCGAGCAACCCGGGACACAGCGCGTTCACGGTGATCCCCTTGCCGCCCACCTCCCGCGCGAGCGACCGGGTGAGCCCCAGGAGGCCGGCTTTCGTCGCGGCGTACACGGTCTGGCCCGCGTTGCCGTGGATCGCGACGGCGCTCGACATGATGACGATCCGACCCCACTTCTCGCGGAGCATGCTGCGTAGCGCTGCTCTCGAGCACAGGAACGAGCCGCGGA
>DASQTT010000291.1:0-7710 GCA_035641735.1 Actinomycetota bacterium
GAGATGTCCTCGAGCGACGCGGGGTCGTGCCCGCCGGCTCGAACCTCGATCCGGGTGCTACGGAGATCGTCGAGCGACGCCAGCTCGCGCTCGTCCTTCGCGTCCGACACGACCACGCGTGCCCCTTCGGCGGCCAGGGCACGGGCGGCCCCGCCGCCGGCCACGCCGGCGCCGATCACGAGCGCGCGTTCCCCCTCGAAGCGTCCGCTCACCCCAGGCCGCCCCGCGTGATGAAGTCCGCATAGAAGACCCCGAGCCCGACCGCGACGCAGAGTCCGGCGATGATCCAGAACCGGACGATCACGGTGAACTCCGGCCATCCCGCGAGCTCGAAGTGATGGTGGACGGGCGACATCCGGAAGATCCGGCGGCGGAACCCGCGGAACGAGATCACCTGGATGATCACCGAGAGCGTCTCGATCACGTACAGCCCGCCGAGGATGATCAGGAGCATCTGCGTGTTCGTGGTGACGGCGAGCGCGCCGAAGAGGCCGCCGAGCGCCAGCGCGCCGGTGTCCCCCATGAAGATCCGGGCCGGGGCCGCGTTCCACCAGAGGAATCCGGCCAGCGCGCCCATCATCCCCGCAGCCACGATCGCCGTGTCCTGCATCGCGTTGAGGTCGACGCCGTAGCAGGCCTGGGCGTTGAGCAACGAGGGGTCGTTGCAGGTGTGCCGGAACTGCCAGAACGCGATGAACACGTACGCGGCCGCGACGAGGATCGACGAGCCGGCGGCGAGCCCGTCGAGGCCGTCGGTGAGGTTCACCGCGTGCGACGACGACGTCAGCACGACGAAGACCCAGGCGTAGAAGAGGATGCCGAGCTCCAGGTTGGTCGGCCGCAGGAACGACAGGGTGGTGGAGGTGCCGGTCTGGTCGGAGAATGCCGCGACGACGAGCGCGAACAGCACCGAGATGACCGCCGTCCCCACGAACTTCTGCAACTTCGAGAGGCCCAGCGACCGCCGCCGCCGCACCTTCAGGTAGTCGTCGAGGAAGCCGACCGCGCCGAAGCCGACCGCCGCGAGCAGCAGGGACAGACCGGCCGGCGTGACGAGCACGCCGGCCCCAAGGGTGAACCGCGTCGCGAGGTACGCGGCCACGAGCGCGACGAGCATCACGAGCCCGCCCATCGTCGGCGTGCCCACCTTCTCGAAGTGGGTGTGCGGGCCGTCCTCACGGATCCGCTGGCCCCATCCCCAGACGCGGAAGGCCCGGATCGCCGTGGGTGTGCCCAGGAGCGCCACGGCGAGGCCGACCGCCGCCGCCACGAGGATCGCGATCACGCGAGTGCCTCCGCGACTCGCTCGAGGCCGGCGACGCGCGAGCCCTTGCACAGCACGAGATCGCCGGGTCGGGCGGAGCGGCGCGCGTCCTCGAGCGCGTCCACGACGTCCTCGTAGCTCGCGACGTCCGACGCCGCCATCCCCTCCCGGATCGCCGCCCGCGCGATCGGCTCGGCGGCCTCGCCCACGGTGATCAGTCGGTCCACGCGGATCCTCGCGGCCAGCTCTCCCACCCGGTCGTGCTCGGTCTCCGCGATCGGCCCGAGCTCGGCCATCTCGCCCAGGACGGCGATCAACCGGTGCTCGCCGGCGATCCACCGGGCGGTCCGGAGGGCCGCCGCGGTCGACTCCGGGTTGGCGTTGTACGCGTCGTTCAAGATCCGCACGCCCGCCTCGGTGACGGAGGTCTCCATCCGCCATCGCGAGATCCGCGCCGACGCGAGCGCCGCGGCCGTGTCCTCGAGGGACACGCCGAGCTGGAGCCCGACCGCCGCGGCGGCGAGCGCGTTCGGCACCATGTGCTCGCCCGGTAGCGCCAGCGTCGCGTCGACCTCACCATCGCCGGCGATCAGCCGGAAGGAGGCGGTGCCGTCGCTCCCGAGCGTGACGGCCTCCGCGCGAACGTCCGCCGCCGAGCCGGGGCTCGCCCCGAAGGTCACGACGGCGCCGGCGCACCGTTCGGCGAACCCCACCGCGACCGGGTCGTCGGCGTTCAGGATCGCGGTGCCGTTCGCGTCGATCGCCTCGACCGGCTCCGCCGAGGCCTCGACGATCGACGCCCACGACCCGAAGACCTCCATGTGCGCCACCCCGACGTTCGTGACCACCACGACCTCGGGGCGCGCGATCCCGCACAGGAGCTTCACGTCGCCGAGCCGCCGCGCGCCCATCTCCGCGACGATCACCGCGGTTCCCGGCGGGGTTCCCAGCAACGTGAGCGGCAGCCCGACCTCGTTGTTGTACGAACCCGGGCTCGCCTGCGTGCGGTGCCGCGTGGCGAGGACCGCGTGCGCCAGGTCCTTCGTCGAGGTCTTCCCGTTGGCGCCCGTGATCCCGACGACGGTGCCGCCGAACCGGCCGCGCTCGTCGGCGGCCAGTCGCATCAGCGCGTCGCCGGTCGACGGAACGCGCACGTGCGGCCCGACCGCGGCGCCCTCGTGCACGAGCGCGGCGGTGGCCCCGTTCCGGAACGCGTCGTCGACGAACCGATGCCCGTCGGTGCGGTCCCCCGCCAGCGCGACGAAGAGGGAGCCCGGCGGCACGTTCCGCGAGTCGGTCGAGACGGATTCCACCTCGACGTCGTCGCCCTCGAGGACTCCCTCCGTGGCGCGGGCGACGTCGGACAGCCGCCGCGGTCTCACGGACGAGCCCCGAGCGCCTCGAGCTCTTCACGGACGACCACGCGGTCGTCGAAGGGCACCGTTCGCCCGGCGAGCTCCTGGACCGTCTCGTGTCCCTTCCCGGCCACGACGACGACGTCGCCGCCCCGAGCCTCCGCGAGCGCGAGCCGGATCGCCGCCCGCCGATCCCGCTCGACGACGTAGCGCCCTCTCCCGGCAGCGGCTCCGGGCTCGATCTCGGCGATGATCGCCGAGGGGTCCTCGGAGCGCGGGTTGTCGCTCGTGACGACCGTGAGATCAGCTCCTTCCGTCGCCGCCATCCCCATCGCGGACCGTTTCGCGCGGTCACGGTCGCCACCGCAACCGAAGACGACGATCACCCGGCCGGTCGTCAGCGGGCGTGCCGCGGCCAGCACGTTCCGGATGCTATCCGGCGTGTGCGCGTAATCCACCACCACCAGGAAATCCTGGCCGGCCTCCACGGGTTCCATCCGGCCGGGGACCTCGCGCACGGCGGCGACGCCCCGGACGGCGGCGTCCGGGTCGATCCCGAGGACCTCCGTCGCCGCGATCGCCGCCACGCAGTTCGACACGTTGAACGCGCCCCGGAGGGGCGTCCTCACCTCCCGCCCCGAGACGCGGAAGGTCGAGCCGCCGGCGTCGACGAGCACGTCGGTCGCGACCACATCGGCCTCGGACGCGACCGCGTAGGTGGTCGTGGGGACGCCGGCATCCGTGAGACGGCGTCCCCACGGGTCGTCGACGTTCACGACGGCGTGCGCGGTCCGTCCGGGCGCGAACAGCGAGGCCTTCGCCTCGAAGTACGCCTCCATCGAGGGATGGAAGTCCAGATGATCCTGCGAGAGGTTCGTGAAGACCGCGACGTCGAACCGCACGCCACCGACGCGATCCTGGGCGAGCGCGTGGGACGACACCTCCATCGCGACGGCCTCGACGCGCCCGTCGCGCATCCGCGCGAGGAGCCGGTGGAGATCGGGCGCCTCGGGCGTCGTCCGAGCGAGCGGCTCCCGTTCGTCGCCGATCCGCGCCCCGACGGTCCCGATCGCCCCGCTGCGGCGTCCGGCGGCACGGAAGGCCGCCTCCAACAGGTGCACGATCGTCGTCTTGCCGTTCGTCCCGGTGACGCCGACGAGCGTCAAGGACTTGGCCGGCTCGCCGAAGACGGCCGCCGACATCGGCCCCATCGCTCGCCGGACGGACGACACCCGGATCTGCGGGACGTCCTGCGCGAGCCACCGCTCGACGACGAGCGCCACCGCTCCCGCGGCCACGGCCTGCCCGGCGAAGTCGTGTCCGTCGGCCGAGCGGCCCGGCACGCAGAAGAACAGCGCTCCGCGTCCGGCCTCGCGCACGTCCAGGGCGGCGTCGGCGACCGCGGTCGCGGGGTCGCCCCGCAGGTCGGAGCCGGGAACCGACGCCGCGACCGCCGCGAGCGGCACCTGGGGAAGGGGTCTCACCGCGACCAGCGTACCGGCGGTCGACGGACGGACCGGGAGGGCTCAGGGCCGGGTCGCGAACGGCGGCAGGCGCACCGGCGCCGCCGCGGGGATCGCCAGGCGCTGGATCACGTACCTCGCGACATCGGAGAACGCCGGCGCGGCGGCCACGCCGCCGTACACGGTTCGCGGTTCGTCGATCGACACCGCGATCACGACGCGCGGGTCGGACGCCGGCAGGAACCCGACGAACGAAGCCATGTATCGGTCGACGTACCGGCCGTCCACGAGCTTGCGTGCGGTTCCGGTCTTGCCCGCGACCTGATAGCCGGGGATCTGCGCCGCCCCGCCTGTGCCGGTCTCCACCACCGAGGCGAGCATGCGCGTGAGCATCGCGGCCGTGTCCTCCGAGAGGATCCGGCGACGCTCGGTCGGGGCGATCGGATCCAGATCTCCGTCCGGGCCGACCATCCCGCGGACCAGCCGGGGCCGAACCCACTCGCCTCCGTTGGCCACCGCCGCGTACACGGCCGCCATCTGGAGCGGCGTCATCGAGATCCCCTGCCCGTAGGAGACGGTCGTGCGCGTGACGTCGGTCCAATCGCCGAGCTCGGGAACGTGGCCCCCGGCCTCGCCCGGGAACCCGATCCCCGTCGGCGTGCCGAAGCCGAAGCGCCCGAGCACGGAGGCGAGCCCCGCGTTCCCGATCCGCTCCGCCACCATCGCGGAGCCGATGTTGCTGGAACGGGCCACGATGTCACCCAGCGTCATGCGCTCCCGTACGTGGGGATGCGAGTCGTGCACCGTGTAGTTCCCCACGCGCATCAGCCACGGGACCTCGAAGACCTCGCGAACGCCGACCGCATCCGTCTCGAGCGCGGCCGCGGCCGTCACGACCTTGCTCACCGAGCCGGGCTCGAACATGTCGGTGACCGCGCGATTGCGGACCACGTCCGTCGTGGCATCCCGGAACTCGTTCGGATCGAACCAGGGATAGCTCGCCATCGCGAAGACCTCGCCGGTCCGTGGATCCATCACGACGATCGTTCCGCCCTTGGCGCCGTTGTCCTTGACGGCTCGACGGATCGCCTCCTGCGCCAGGTACTGGATCTCGCGGTCGAGCGTCGTCACGATCGTGCGGCCGGGGATCGCCGGTTCCAGGATCTCCATCCCGTCGGGGATCGGGAGCCCGTCCCTCGAAAGCTCGACCGTGCGGGTCCCCGCGGACCCCCGCAACACGGCGTCGTACTCGTGCTCGAGCCCGGCGAGCCCGTCGGCGTCAACACCGACGAACCCCAGCACCTGCGGCGCCAACGGGCCCGCCGGGTAGTACCGCTTCGGCACCGGCAAGAACCCGATGCCGGGGAGCGCCATCGCCTCGAGGCGATCGGCCACCTCCAGGTCGATCTGCCGGCCCAGGTACACGAAGGTGGCGTCGAGCCGCAGCCGCTCCTCCACGTCGCGACGCCGCAGCTTCAGCACCCGCGCGATCGCCGCCGCCTCGGCGGCCGGGTCGGTCACGTACCGGGGATCCGCGTAGACGTCGCGGGCCTCCAGCGAGATCGCGAGCGGCTTCCCGGTGCGATCGAGGATCTTCCCGCGCTCGGCCGGCAGGTCGGTCGGGTGCACGCGCTGCCGCAGCCCCTGGGCCGCGAACGCCCGGTGGTCCCGCACCTGGAGCACGGTCAGCCGCGCCGCGACCGTGGAGAGCGAGAGGAGCAGCACCGCCAGCAGGACCAGCGCTCGTCCCGCCGAGGGCCGTCTCACGCGCCGGTCCCGGCGACCTGCAGGATCACGACGTCGCTCGCCGCCGGGTGGACGAGCCCGTTCGCGCGAGCCCAGCGACCGATCCGGGGCGGAGACGACAGGTGAGCGACGTCGTTCACCAGTGTCTCGTGCTCGCTGCTCATCACGGCCAGCTGCTCGCGGACGACGTGGGCGTCATACGCCGCGTCGACCCGCATCGCGTTCACGGAGACGAGCCCGACGGTGAGCGACGACACCGCGACGAGACTCGCGATCCAGAAGCGGACGTGGGGCCCGCGGCGCGCCCGCCGATGGGGATGGGGAGGGGTGAGGCTCGGCGGACGCGTCGCGGGCGTGCGCGCGGGGGGGGCCGCGCGCCGGGGGGAGGCAGGGGTGCGGGGGCTCAAGGAGCGAGCGCCGGACGGCGCGAGCTCGGGCGCGAGGTCGCGGGCCGGAACGCTCATGCGGCCTCCGCGACACGCTCGGCGGCCCGCAGCTTCGCGCTGCGGGATCGCGGGTTGCGAGCCGTCTCCTCAGGCGAGGGCCGGAGGGGCTTCTTCGTCAGGATGCGGAGCCGATCATCGTCCCGGAACGCGCGTTTCACGATCCGGTCCTCCAGGGAGTGGTACGAGAGGACGACCACGCGGCCACCGGGGCCGAGGAGCCCGACCGCCCGAGGCAGGGAGGCAGCGAGCTCCTCGAGCTCCCGGTTGACCGCGATGCGGAGCGCCTGGAACGTCCGACGCGCGGGGTGGGGGCCCCCCGGACGTCGTCCCACGGCGCCCACGACGATGCCGGTCAGTTGGTCGGTCGACGTGATCGGCGCGCGCTCGCGCTCGCGCGCGATCGCGCGGGCGATCCGGCGCGACCGGCGTTCCTCGCCCAGCTGGAACAGGAGGTCCGCGAGCTCCGACTCCGGGAGCTCGTTCACGAGGTCGGCGGCGGTCGGGCCGCTCTGTCCCATCCGCATGTCGAGCGGCCCCTCGACGCGGTAGCCGAAGCCGCGCTCGGGGTCGTCGAGCTGCATCGACGAAACTCCCAGGTCGAAGAGGACCCCGTGCAGCGGCCCCATCGCTTCGGCCTCTCCGACCTGGGAGAAGCGTCGGTGCACCGGCCGGAACCGATCGCCGAACCGCGCGAGGCGCTCGGCGGCGAGCCCCAGCGCCTGCTCATCGCGGTCGACCCCGATCACGCGATCCACGCCGGCCTCCAGCAGCTCGGCCGCGTGCCCGCCCGCCCCGACCGTCATGTCGAGAACCGTCCCGCGATCGCCGAGGAGCTCGACCACCTCGGCACCCATGACGGGCTCGTGGGGTGGACCCACGGAGGCCCGCTGATGCGGCGCGTCGTCGGCCACGTCACCCCAGCTGCCCCGCCAGCAGACCCAGCGCGATCGACGCGAACAGCGTCGCGGCGGTCATCGCGAGCAGCGACAGGCTCTGCCGCACCTCGGTCGAGAGCTTCGTCCTCGACGTCATCGTTCCCTCCCGGACTCGGGGCCGTCCCTCGGTTCGAGGGCGCCGTTCTCGTACGCCACCGCGTGGGCGTCGCGGTAGCGCTCGAACTCCATGCGGTCCCAGATCTCCATCCGGTCTCGTACGCCGAGCACCACGACCTCCTTCGCGATCCCGACGGCGTCACGCAGACGCTGCGGGATCGTCACCCGGCCTTGGCCGTCGAGGCGAACCTCGTCGGCCGAGGCGAAGAACAGCCGGGCGAAGGCCCGGCCGTCCGTGTCGGAGAGGGGGAAGGCGCCGACCTCGGCCGCTCGGCGTTCCCACTCGACCCTGGGGAAGCAGTACAGGCACCGGTCCTGTCCCACGGTGAGCCACAGGCCTTGATCGAAGGCCTCCCGGAACCTCGCGGGCAACGACACCCTGCC
>DASQTT010000292.1:0-27724 GCA_035641735.1 Actinomycetota bacterium
CCGCCGCTCGACCGCCCTCGACCGGGAAGACCGCGACGAACAGCAGGAACGATGCGAGTGCCGCCGGCGCCCACCCGAAGCGGTCGCGCGCAGCCCTGGCACGGAGGAACCCGACCCCCACGCCGAGGAAGCTCGCCAGCAGCAGGAAGTTCGTGAAGAAGGCCAGGTACACGACGTAGCTGCCCGACCATCGGATCAAGCCCAGCTCGACGAAGAGCATCAGGAAGCTGAGGACGAGCAATCGGGTGGACGACCCGGAGTCCGTCGTGGGTGCTGTGAGGTGCGCGGACGACGCGTTCGCTCGCTCCTCGACGGTCATCTGCGGCGCGATGCTACCGCGTGCCGCCGTCCGAAGCGTCGCGACGTGCTCTCGACGAGAAACATCGAGGAACGTCGCTCGAACCAGTTTCTGCGTGGTGCCGCCGGGTATCGGCTCAACGTGCGGATCCTCGGTATCAATGCCGCGTTCCATGACCCATCAGCCGCTCTCGTCGTGGACGGGACAGTCGTCGCAGCCGCAGAAGAGGAGCGTTTCACCAGGAGGAAGCACGGCAAGCTGCCGGTGCCGTTCTCCGTCTGGGAGCTGCCCGAGAAGGCGGCAACGTGGTGCCTGGAGGAGGGGGAGGTTCGACCGGAGGACCTCGACGGGGTGGCCTACAGCTACGATCCGAGCGCGGCGCCCGCGACCGACGGCGATCTCTGGGCGAACGGCTGGGAAGGGCTTCGCACCATCTACGCGCAGCGCGCCCCGCTCTTCCTGCAGACCGTGCTTCCCGGTCTCGATCCGGCATGCGTCACGTGGGTACCCCATCACGTCGCCCACGCGGCCTCCGCGTACCACGCGTCGCCGCACGGAACCTCCAGCGTCCTGGTGCTCGACGGGCGCGGCGAACGGACGTCGTACCTGGCGGGCCACTGGGACGGCCGATCCCTCGAGGTGCTGGCCCGGCAGGAGCTGCCTCACTCGATCGGGATCTTCTACGAGGAGGCGACCGAGCATCTCGGTTTCCGTCGCGCATCGGACGAGTACAAGGTGATGGCGCTCGCCGCCTACGGCGAGCCGCGCTTCCTGCCGGAGCTGTCGCGGGCGGTGCGCACCGACGGCGAGGGCGGGTTCCGGACCGACCCGATCGACTGGGGCGCGCTGACGAAGCGGCGGCCGCCCGACGACGAGTGGGGTCCGGAGCAGGCCGACCTCGCCGCCAGCGTGCAGGTGCGGCTCGAGGAGGTGCTGCTGGATCTCGCCGCCTGGCTGCACCGAAGGACCGAGGACGACGTGCTCACGATGGCGGGTGGCGTCGCGCTCAACTGCGTGGCGAACTCACGGCTGGCGCGCGAGTCCCCCTTCGAACGGATCTGGGTGCAGCCGGCAGCCGGCGACTCCGGGACGTCGCTGGGTGCGGCGATGCATCTGGCGCACGAACTCGGCGACGAGGTCGCGCCGATGCCGGATGCCGCCCTCGGCCGCGGCTGGACCGACGAGGAGCTCGAGGCGCGTCTCCGAACGGCGAGGATCGGCTTCGAGCGTCCCGCCGACCTGGGCGACGCGGTCGCGGCCGCGCTGGCGGAGGACGCGGTCGTGGCGTGGTTCCAGGGCCGCAGCGAGTACGGCCCACGCGCGCTGGGGAAGCGCAGCCTCCTGGCGAACCCCACCCATCCCGCGAACCTCGACCGGATGAACGACATCAAGGGACGCGAGGCCTTCCGGCCGGTCGCGCCCATGGTGCTCCTCGAGCGGGCGTCGGAGATCTTCGAGGGACCGATCCCGAGTCCCTACATGCTCTTCACGCACCGGGTGCGTCCGGGATGGCTCGATCGGATCCCCGCCGCCGTCCACGTCGACGGGACCGCGCGGATCCAGACGGTCGACGCCCGCCAGGAACCGCTCGTGGCCGGCATGCTGCGCTCGTTCGAGCGACGGACCGGGGTGCCCGTCGTCGTGAACACCAGCCTGAACACGGCCGGCAGGCCCATCGTGGACGATCCCCGCGACGCCCTCGAATGCTTCGGCTCGGCCCCGGTCGACCTGCTCGCGATCGGACCGTTCCTCATCCGGCGCGCCGACGTGGCGAGCGCGGCATGAACGCGACGCCGGTCGTCGACGTCGTCGTGCCGACGATCGGGCGGCCCTCGCTCCACGGTCTCCTCGCGACGCTCGCCGCCGAAGGTGCGCCTGGACGGATCCTCCTGGTGGACGACCGCCCGGATGCGACGACCCCGCTCGGCGGAGCCGGCGGCCTCACCGGACCCTCCGTGGCGGTGCTCCGGGGTCCGGCCGCCGGCCCCGCCGCCGCTCGGAACTTCGGGTGGCGAGCGGCCACCGCGCCGTGGGTCGTCTTCCTCGACGACGACGTCCTGCCGAGCCCGGGATGGTCGCGGATGCTGCTCGACGACCTCGCCGGCCTTCCAGACGACGTGGCCGCCAGTCAGGGACGCGTTCGGGTCCCGCTCCCCCACGGCCGGGCGGCACGCGACTGGGAACGGAACACGGCCGGCCTCGAGGACGCTCGGTGGGCGACGGCCGACATCGCGTACCGGCGGCGCGTCCTGGAAGAGGTCGGCGGGTTCGACGAGCGATTCCCGGCCGCCTACCGCGAGGACGCCGACCTCGGCCTCCGCGTCACGGCCGCGGGACATCGGATCGTGGACGGTCGCCGCCACGTCCTGCATCCGATCCGGCCCGCGGGGCCCTGGGTGAGCGTCCGGCTGCAGCGTGGGAACGCGGACGACGCGCTGATGCGGCGGCTCCACGGCCCCGATTGGCGCGAAGCGGCCGGGGTGCCGGCGGGCAGGCGCCCGCGCCACCTCGCCATCGCGGCCGCGGGACTCGCGGCGATCCTCGCGGTCGCGACCGGGCACCGTTCCGCCGCCGTGGTGGCCGGCGCCGTCTCCCTGATCGGGATCACCGAGCTCACGTGGGCGCGGGTCGCCCCCGGTCCACGCGATCCGAAGGAGATCGGCACGATGCTCGCCACCAGTGCCGTCCTCCCGTGGGCCGCGACGCTGCACTGGGCGCGGGGTCTGCTGCGTGCCCGGCGGATCGACCTCCATCCGTCCGTTCCCCTCCGGGAACGACTCCTTCCCCTGAGGACATGACCGATGCGGATCCTGGTCTGGCACGTGCACGGGTCCTGGCTGACGTCGCTCGTTCAGGGACCGCACGAGTACCTCGTGCCCGTGCTGCCGGATCGGGGGCCTGAAGGGCGCGGACGCGCGCGGACGTGGCGCTGGCCCGCCTCGGTGACCGAGGTCACACCCGAACAGGCCGCCGACGCGCAGATCGACGTCATCGTCCTGCAGCGTCCGGAAGAGCTCTCGGGACTCGCGGAAGGATGGCTCGGCGGCCGCCGGCCGGGACGGGATGTGCCGGCGATCTACGTCGAGCACAACACGCCGCAGGGACGGATCGCCGAGATGCGGCATCCCGCCGCCGACCGCGACGATCTGCTCGTGGTGCACGTCGCGTACTTCAACGCGCTCTTCTGGGACGTCGGCACCACGCCGTCACGCGTGATCGAGCACGGGATCGTCGACCCGGGCCACCGCTACACGGGTGAGCTGGCGCGCTCCGCGGTCGTCATCAACGAACCCGTCCGCCGTGGCCGCGTCACCGGCACCGACCTGCTCGACCGGTTCCGGGAGGCGGCGCCCGTGGATCTGTTCGGCATGGGCGTGCGCGAGCTCGGCGGTATCGAGGATCTCCCGCAGGACGAGCTCCACACGGCGATGGCGCGGCGCCGCGTGTACGTGCATCCGAACCGCTGGACCTCGGTGGGACTGTCGCTCGTCGAGGCGATGCACCTCGGGATGCCGGTCGTCGCCGTGTCCACGACGGAGACGCCCGAGGTCGTGCCTCCGGAGGCGGGCGTCGTCTCGAACCGCATGGACGTCCTGCTCGAGGCGATCCGCCGGCTGATGCGAGCGCCCGAGGAGGCCGCCGTCATGGGGAAGGCCGGGCGTGAGCTCGCACTCGACCGTTTCGGTCTCGATCGATTCCTCCGTGACTGGGACGCGGCGCTGGAGGCGGTGGCCGGATGAACCGGCCGACCGTGCTCGTCCTCCGCGCGCTGGGGCTCGGCGACCTGCTCACGGCCGTTCCGGCGCTCCGGGCGATCGCCGACGCGTTCCCGTCCGAACGGATGGCGCTGGCCGCTGCGCCGGCGCTGCGACCGATCGTCGAGCTGACGGGCACGGTCGACGGGGTGATCGACGCCCGTCCGTTCGATCCGGCGCCGATCGCCGGGCTGCGCCCTCGCGTGGCCATCGACCTGCACGGCCGGGGTCCGCAGAGCCACCGGATGCTGCTGGCGAGCGATCCGGACCGGCTGATCGCGTTCCATCACCCCGAGGTGCCGGCGTCCGCGGGCGCGCCACGGTGGGTCGAAGAGGAACACGAGGTCGAGCGGTGGTGCCGGCTGCTCGCCGAGAGTGGGATCCCCGCGGACCCGCACCGGCTCGACATCGCCCCCCCGCAGCCGACGCCGGTCCGGGACGGGGGTCTGACGGTCCTGCACCCGGGAGCCGGCAGTGCGGCGAGGCGTTGGCCGCCGGCGCGCTGGGCCGAGGTAGCTCGTGCCGAGGTTCGAACGGGCCGGCGCGTCGTCCTGACGGGCGACGCGACCGAGGCCGAGGTGTCCGGCGAGATCGCCGTGGCGGCCGGGTTGCGGAGATCCGCGGTCCTCGCCGGGCGGACGGATCTCCGGCAGCTCGCGACCGTCGTCGCGTCGGCGGGCCTCGTGATCACCGGCGACACGGGGACGGCGCATCTGGCGACGGCGCTCGGGACACCCTCGGTCGTGCTGTTCGGACCGACCCCACCAGGCCGGTGGGGCCCTCCCGCCGACCGGCCCCACCACGTCGCGATCTGGCGCGGAACCATCGGCGACCCTCACGGCCGCACGGTCGATCCCGGGCTGCTCGGGATCGGCGTCCCGGACGTGCTCGAGGCCACCACGCGGGCCCGGGCCGCGGGCGCTCGGTCGCCCGATGTGGTGGCGACCCCACACGATCGGAAGGTGTCCGCATGAGCGGCCGGATCGCGCTGATCAGCGAGCACGCTTCGCCCCTCGGCGTCCTCGGGGGCGTCGACAGCGGTGGCCAGAACCTCTACGTCGGCCAGGTCGCGAAGCATCTGGCGGCCGTCGGCTACGACGTCGACGTCTTCACGCGGCGCGATTCTGAGCTCCTGCCGGAGATCGCTCCGTGGGTGAACGGCGTGCGGGTGATCCACGTCCCCGCCGGACCACCGACGTTCGTCCCGAAGGAATCGCTCCTTGATCACATGGACGAGTTCACCCGGTTCTTCATCGCGTACGCGGCCCGTCAGCGGCGACCGTACGACCTCGTCCACGCCAACTTCTTCATGTCCGGACTCGTCGCCGCCGAGGCGAAACGGCGGATGGGCATCCCATTCGTCGTCACCTTCCACGCCCTCGGAAGGATCCGCCGCCTCCACCAGGGCTCCGACGACCGGTTCCCCGATGAACGCTTCGCGATCGAGGAACGCTGCATCGCGGAGGCCGACCACGTGATCGCCGAGTGCCCTCAAGACGAAGAGGATCTGATCGAGCACTACGGCGCGGATGCCGCGAAGATGACGGTCGTCCCCGCGGGCGTGGACACATCCGAGTTCTGGCCGATGAGCCCTCAGCTCGCGCGCGCCGCCCTCGGGCTCGACCCCGACGGGCGGATCGTGCTGCACGTGGGACGCATGGTCCGGCGGAAGGGCATCGACACCGTCGTGCAGGGCTTCGCGGGGCTCGTGCACGACCACGGCGTCGCCGCGCGATTGCTGATCGTCGGCGGCGAGAGCGAACGGCCGGACCCCTCGATCACGCCGGAGATCGGCCGGCTCCAGGAGGTGGCCCGGGACGCGGGCGTCGATCACCTCGTGACGTTCGCGGGTCGCCAGCCCGTCGACCGCTTGAAGCTGTACTACAGCGCGGCCGACGTGTTCGCGACGACGCCGTGGTACGAGCCGTTCGGCATCACGCCGCTCGAATCGATGGCGTGCGGGACGCCGGTGATCGGCTCGAACGTCGGCGGCATCAAGTTCAGCGTCCGGGACGCCGAGACCGGGTACCTGGTCCCTGCCGGGGAACCCGACGCGGTCGCCGAGCGGATGGCCCACCTGTACGGGCACCCGCAACTGCGCGAGGTCCTCGGCCGGAACGGCGTCCGCCGCGTGAGCGACATGTTCACCTGGCAGCACGTGGTCGGTTCGCTGGCGGCGCTGTACGAACAGATCCTGGCGGCCCCGGGTCGCGGCCGCCCCGCCGACGCGCGGGTCCGTGCCACGGTGGACGCCGCCTTCGACGAGTCCTCCGCGACGCTGCTCAGGTCGAAGTCGCTGCTCACGACCCCGCTGCTCCAGGCGGCCGAGGTGATCGCGTCCGTGTTCGCTCGGGGCGGCAAGATCCTGGTCTGCGGGAACGGGGGCAGCGCCGCCGATGCCCAGCACCTCGCCGCCGAGTTCGTCGGTCGCTTCAAGGACCAAGGGCGACCCGGTCTCCCGGCGATCGCGCTCACGGCCGACACCGCCGTGATGACCGCGTGGGCGAACGACGTCGGCTTCGACTCGCTGTTCGTGCGACAGGTGCAGGCGCTCGGTCGCCCGGGCGACCTGCTGGTCGCGATCAGCACCAGCGGACGCTCGCCGAACGTGGTGGCCGCGCTCGACGAGGCAGCGGCCGCCGGCCTGCGGACGATCGCGGTCCTGGGACGCGGCGGCGGCGACGCCCGCGCCAAGGCCGAGCTTTCGATCGTCGTGCCTTCCGACGACACGCAGCGCATCCAGGAGACCCAGATCGTCCTGCTCCATGTGCTGTGCGAGCTCGTCGAAGAACGACTGTTCGCGCGGGACGCCGAGCGCGTGCGCGTCGTGCGTGACGGATCGTCCGACCTGGAGGCTGCGAGGGAGGCGGGATGAGGCTCGACGAGGCGAGGACGGGATCGAGGGAGCGGCAGCTCGAAGGCACCGTCGCGGTCGTGACCGGCGGGGGCAGAGGGCTCGGCGCGGCGACGTGCCGCGCCCTCGCGGAGGCGGGGGCGCGCGTCGTCGCCGCGGACGTCCGCCCCGATCTCGCCGAGGAGCTCGCCGGCTCGCTCGCGTCGGACGGCCACGACGCCGAGGCCATCGAGCTGGATGTGACCGACGACGCCTCGGCGGAAGCGGGCATCCTCGAGGTGGTCCGGCGCCTCGGCCGGATCGACATCCTCGTCAACAACGCCGGCGCCGACGTCACGGCGTCCTTCGAGGAGCTCTCCCCGCAGGACTGGGACCGGGTCCTGGGCGTGAACCTGCTGGGACCCGTGCGGATGTCGCGGCTGGCCTTCCCTCACCTCCGCGAGTCCGGGGGCGGTCACGTCGTGAACGTCGCGTCGACCGCCGCGAAGCGGGCGTGGGCCAACGCGTCGGCCTACCACGCGAGCAAGTGGGGGCTGCTCGGGTTCAGTCACGCGCTCCACGTCGAGGGAAGGCCGATGGGCATCAAGGTGACGGCGGTGGTCGCGGGCGGCATGCGGACGCCATTCCTCCTCGACCGGTTCTCCGATCTGGATCTGGACACGCTGCAGGATCCCCGGAACGTCGCCGAGACGATCCGCTTCGTCGTGACCCAGCCGGCGGGGACGGTGATCCCCGAGGTGATGGTGATCCCGATGCGGGAGACGTCGTGGCCGTGAACGCGGCCGTCTTCTTCGACAAGGACGGAACGCTGGTCGACGACGTGCCCTACAACGTCGACCCCGACCGGATCCGGCTCGCCCCGGGGGCCGGCACCGCCGTGCGGGCCCTCGTGAGCGCCGGGTACCGCCTCGTCGTCGTCTCGAACCAGTCGGGCGTCGCGCGCGGGCGGTTCGAGGAGGCCGCGCTCGGTCCGGTCGAGGCCCGGATCCGATCGCTGCTGCGCGCGGAGAACGCAACGCTCGATGCCTTCGCGTACTGCCCGCACCTCCCCGACGGGAGCGTGGTGCGGTACGCGGTCGCATGCGAGTGCCGCAAGCCCGCCCCCGGGTTGCTGCTACGCGTGGCTTCGCGCCTCGGTATCGACCTGCGGCGGTCCTGGATGGTCGGGGACATCTTGGACGATATCGAGGCTGGACACGCCGCGGGCTGCCGCGCCGTCCTCGTCGGTGGCGATCACGAGACCGAGTGGCGGCTCTCCCCGAGCCGAATCCCGGACCACACCGCGGCGGATCTCGCCGGCGCCGCCGACGTGATCCTGGCGACGGACCGGATCGGGCACAACGCGTTCGAGGATGCCGGCCGGTCGTGGTGACCCCCACGCTCGCTTCGGCGGTCGACGGCTTCGCGGGACTCCGCGTGCTCGTGATCGGCGACGCGATGCTGGACGTCTATCGGATCGCGACCGGCGGCCGCCTGTGTCAGGAGGCGCCCGTGCCCGTGGCGACGGTGGGCGACACCCGGCGGGTCCCCGGCGGAGCGGCGAACGTCGCGGCCAACGTCGCGGCCCTCGGCGGCCATCCCCGGCTGGTCTCCGTGGTCGGGGACGACCGGGAGGCCGCCGACCTCCGGCGGGCCCTCCACGCGAGCGGTGTCGATCCCTCCGGCCTCGTGGTCGAAGCCGGCCGCCGAACCCTCTCGAAGGCTCGGATCCTCGTCGACGGCCAGCTGGTCGTCCGCGTCGACGAGGGCTCCACCGCTGCCGCGCGGCCGGCCACGCAGGCGGCGCTCGCCGACGCGGTGCGGTCGTCCTGGGCAACGTGCGACGCGGTCGTCGTTTCCGACTACGGATACGGGGTCCTCGGCGACCGCATCCTCGCCACGATCGCCGGATCGCAGCGGCGAGCTCCACGGATCCTCGTCGCCGACGCGAAGGAGCTTCACCGATCCCGCTCCCTCGGAGCGACCGCGGTGAAGCCGAACTATCGTCAGGCCCTTGCGCTCGTCGGTGCGACGCCGCGCGAGGATCCGCTCCGCGAGCGTCAGGTGCTCGAGCTCGGTCCGTCGCTACTCGAGGCCTCGGGGGCCCGGATCGTGGCCGTCACGCTCGACACGGACGGCGCCATCGCGTTCGAGGAAGGTCACGACGCGTACCGCACGTACGCGAAGCCGCACCGCGCGGCGAGCGCCGCGGGCGCCGGCGACACCTTCGCGGCCGCCCTCGCCCTCGGGCTGGCCGGAGACCATCCGACGCCGACCGCGGTCGAGCTCGCATCGGCGGCGGCGGCCGTCGTGGTCGGCAAGGACGGGACCGTCACCTGCGACGTGCGCGAACTGCGCGAGCGCATCGCCGGCGCAGGCAAGGTCGTGGTCGACCATCGGGACCTCGCGACACGGATCGAGCTGCTCCGGCGGCAGGGGAGGCGGATCGTCTTCACGAACGGATGCTTCGACCTGCTCCATCGCGGGCACGTCACCTACTTGAGCCGTGCGAAGTCGCTGGGCGACGTGCTGGTCGTCGCCGTGAACACGGACGAGAGCGTGCGCACCCTCAAGGGGCCGGAACGCCCCATCACGCCGCTGGACGATCGCCTCGAGGTGCTCTCCGCGCTGTCGCCAGTCGACCTCGTCGTCCCGTTCGACGAGCCCACCCCGGAGCGGGCGATCGAGGCGGTCCGTCCCGACGTCGTCGTCAAGGGGGGCGACTACACGATCGAGATGCTCCCCGAAGCCGAGCTGGTGGAGCGCCTCGGCGGCGTCGTCCGGATCCTGCCGTACGTCGACGACCGTTCGACGACGAGTCTCATCGAGCGGATCCGCTCGGGAGACGGCGCCGGGGTCGCCTGATGGGAGGCGCGCCGGCCGCGGTGACGATCGATCGCCGCGCCGTCTGGGCGGCGGCGCGCGACGTGCTGGCCGTGCGGCTGGACGCCGCGGGAGACGTCCTGATGACGACTCCCGCGCTCCGAGCGGTGAAGGAGGCATCGCCGGGACGCCGGCTCACCCTCCTGACCTCCACGGCCGGCGCGCAGGCCGCGCGTCTCGTCCCGGAGATCGACGACGTCGTGGTGTACGACGCGCCGTGGGTGAAGGCGTCACCGGCACGCCGCGGGCCCGAGGTCGATCTCGCGGCGATCGAAGACGTCCGCCGGACGGGCTTCGACGCCGCGGTGATCTTCACGGTGTTCTCGCAAGATCCGATGCCGGCCGCGATGTTCTGCTACCTGGCCGGCATCCCGCTGCGGCTCGCTCACACGCACGACAAGGGCTACCGCCTCCTGACGGACCCCGTTGCCGACCCCGAGCCGGAGTCCTTCCTGCGACACGAGGTCCGTCGGCAGCTCGACCTCGTGGCGACGATCGGCTGTCGGACCGATGACGAGGACCTCTCCGTCCGCGTGGGAGCCGGCGCGGCGGCCCGGGTTGCCGATCTGCTCGCGGATGTCCGGATCGGGGAGGCGGATCGACCGTGGGCCGTGCTCCATCCCGGCGCGTCCGCTCCGTCCCGCCGATATCCCGCGGAGCGCTTCGCGGAGGTTGCGCGCCGCCTGATCGACGATCACGGCTGGGACGTCGTGCTCGCGGGATCCGAGGCGGATCGGCACGAGGTCGAAACGATCCGGCGCGGTGCCGGCGACCGGATCCGGTCGCTCTCGGGCAAGCTCGACCTCGAGGGCCTGGCGGCGCTCCTGGCGTCCGCTCCGCTCCTGATCGCGAACAACAGCGCGCCGGCGCACCTGGCGGCGGCGGTCGGGACGCCCGTGGTCGACCTCTATGCCCTCACGAATCTCCAGCACACCCCGTGGCGCGTTCCCCATCGGGTCCTGTTCCGCGACGTCCCGTGCCGGAACTGCGCGTCGAGCGTCTGCCCCGAAGGACATCACGCGTGCCTCCGTCTCGTGGAGCCGAACGCCGTGGTCGAAGCGGCCGTCGAGCTGGCGCAGGCAGGCGACGTCGCGTCGCCCTCCGATCGGCGGTACGCTCCGAGGCTGCCCGTGGAGGGGGCCGTGGCCGAGGACGCAGCGTTCCGACGAAGCACCACCGAGCTCGCCCGAGACGGGTCGCACGCCGCTCGCCCGTGACGGGCACCGTCCTCGTCACCGGCGGCGCCGGCTTCCTCGGGTCGCACCTCTCGCGTCGCCTCCTCGAGGACGGGCGCCGGGTGCTCTGCCTCGACAACTTCCTCACCGGCCGTCGAGCGAACGTCGACGATCTGATCGAGGATCCGCGTTTCCGGCTCGTCGAGCACGATCTCCGCCGACCGCTGCCGGCCTTCGAGGAAACGATCTCCGCGATCGTGCACCTCGCATCGCCCGCCAGCCCGGCGGCCTACCAGGCGAACCCGATCGAGACGCTCGAGGTCGGCAGCGTCGGCACCCTCCGAGTGCTCGAGCTCGCGCGCGGGCTCGACGCGGACCTGCTGCTCGCGTCGACCTCGGAGATCTACGGCGATCCCGAGGTGAGTCCGCAACCGGAGTCCTACCGCGGGAACGTGTCGTCGACGGGCCCGCGGAGCATGTACGACGAGGCGAAGCGCTTCTCGGAAGCGGCGACGATGGCGTTCCACCGGACGCACGGCCTGCGGACACGGATCGCGAGGATCTTCAACTGCTACGGGCCGGGCATGAGCGCCGGCGACGGTCGCGCGATCCCCGACTTCATCCGCCGGGCGCTGGACGGGGAGCCGCTCCTGGTTTTCGGCGACGGATCGCAGACCCGGAGCTTCTGCTACGTCGACGACCTGGTCGAGGGGCTGCTGGCGTTGCTCCGCGCCGATCACGCGGAACCGGTGAACATCGGCAACCCGGACGAGCGAACCCTCCTCGAGGTGGCGAGGCTCGTGGTTTCCCTGACCGGGAGCGACTCCACGATCGAGTTCGCTCCCCTGCCGGAAGACGACCCGCGGACGCGGCGTCCCGACATCACGACGGCGAGGACGGTGCTCGGGTGGGAGCCGCGGATCGCGCTCGAGGACGGTCTCGGGCGCACGATCGAGTGGTTCCGGGAGCGCAGGAACGCCGGGGCGCACGGCGGCGGGCGGTCCGGGGCAGGATGGGGGTGAGCCGCGTTCCGCGGGTCGGCATCCAGCTGCCGGAGGTCGAGCGCGAGGTCCGGTGGCCGGAGTACGTCGCGATGGCGCGGGCCGCCGAGGAGGTCGGCTTCGACTCGATCTGGGTCGGTGACCACTACCTGTACCGCGGCGACGGCGGCCGCGAGCGCGGACCGTGGGAGGCGTGGACGATGCTCGCCGCGCTCGCGGCCGCCACCGAGCGGGTTCGCATGGGGCCGCTCGTCGCGTGTCTCGCCTTCCACGAGCCGGCGGTGCTCGCCAAGCAGGCGGCCACCGTGCACGAGGTGAGCGGCGGCCGGCTCGTGGTCGGTCTCGGCGCCGGCTGGAACCGGACGGAGTTCGACGCGTTCGGGATCCCTTACGACCACCGCGCCTCGCGGTTCGAAGAAGCATTCGAGATCGTGCGCCGCTTGCTCGCCGCCGAACGCGTGTCGTTCGACGGGCGATGGCATCGGGTGGCCGACGCGGTGCTGCTCCCCGCTCCCACCGGCCGGCTGACGCTGATGGTGGGCTCGACGGGCGAGCGCATCCTCGCGGCGACGTTGCCGCATGTCGACGTATGGAACACCTGGTTCGATTGGTACGGCAACACGGCGGAGGGCTTCGCCGCTCGGCTCGACGAGATCGCCGAGGCCTGCCGGCGAGCGGGCCGAGATCCCGCCACGCTCGAGCGGAGCGCCTGCGTGCTCGTGCAGCTCGAGGCGGCCGGCGAGCGGCGGATCGAGGAGGGCGTCACGCCGCTGCGCGGATCGGACGAGGAGATCGGTGCCGGACTCCGCGCGATCGCCGAGGCCGGCGCCGACGAGCTGATCCTGGTCGCCGACCCGATCACCGAGGCGTCGATCCGCAGGCTCGGACCGGTCGCCACGTCGCTGCGGAGGTCGAGCTGACGGCAGCTCCGCGGCAACCAGTGGCACTTGGACCTGAGCGAAGACGCGAACGGAACCTGATCAGCCGGCGAGCGCGGCGAGCGCCTCCGGCACCGTGTCCTTCGGTCGCACTCCGTACCAGGCCTGCTCGATCCGGCCGTCGGAACCGACCAGGAACGACGACCGCCGGATCCCTGCGTACGTCCTCCCGTTGCGCTCCTTCTCGGTCCAGGTCCCCCAGGCATCGGCCACCGCGTGGTCCTCGTCGGCGAGGAGCGGGAATCCGAGCCCGTACTTGCGATCGAAGGCCAGCTGCTTGGCCGGGGCGTCCGGGGAGATGCCCACGACGTCGACGTCGAGCCCGAGATCCTGCCGATGGTCGCGGAGGTCGCAGGACTGGGTGGTGCAACCCGGTGTGTCGGCCTCGGGGTAGAAGTACACGAGGACCCTCCGGCCTGCGAAGTCCTCCAGCCGCACGCTCGAGCCGTGCTGGTCCAACAGCGTGAACGGCGGCGCGGGATCGCCGGGCCGCAAGACCACCATGGCATCCACTCTAGAGGCGGCTCCCCCGAACGGACGCTCCGCCGCGCCTAGCGGCGCGGCATCGGCCGGCCGGTCAGGAAGCCCTCGCCGGGACCGTGGATGACCCGGACGATCCGCGACGGGCTCGCGGCCTCGAGCCGGGCGGCGCGCGCGGGGCCGGGAGCCCATACCACCGTCGTGCCGGCGGCGAGGGATCGGCCGTCGAGGACCGTTTCGCCCTCGCGCACGCTCACGAGACCTCCCTCGTCGTCGCCGAACTCGATCTCGATCGACGTCCCGGCGTCGAGTCGCGTCTCGGCGAAGTACCGGATGTCGCCGTGGACCCGCAACCTCGACGTCGGACCGACGAGCTCCTTCGTCCCAACACCGTCCTCTTCGTGCCTCGGCGCCTCGGCGTCCTTCAACACGTCGAACGCCGCGCGTTCGGGGACCGGATCGGTCGTGTACACGAGGATGAAAGCGCGGGTGTCCACGTCGCCGTGGTTCCACTCCGAATGGATCATCCCGCGCCGTCCCTCCGTGAACTCCCCGACGTCGCCATCGTCCATGTGCCCGGTGATCCCGTTCAGGGCGTCGTCGTGGTCGAGCTGGCCACGCTCGATGAAGAAGAGCCGCTCGTTGGACCGGTGCGGGTGGTGGCCGATACCGAGGCCGGCGTCCACCACCGAGTCGTGAACCGTGATCAGCGGGCCGCTCGCCTGGATCTCGTTGAACGGGCCGATCGACTCGATCCCCGTCAGGCCCGGCATCCCGAAATCGTACTCACCCAAGACGACGTGATCCTCCGGAAGGAGGATCACGTAGTCACGGTCGGTCTCCTGCATCTCCCCGGCGCCCCGGGCGCCGTCGCCCGGGGCGCCGGGGATGCTACTCATCCCGCCCGGCTCCTTGTTCGTCGTCGTCTCCGCCCGAGGTCTCGCGGCCCCAATACGACGGCGGGTCGCTCGCGGGGAAGGACTCGTCGATCGTCTCGTCGACGAGCTCCTCCGCCTCGTCGCCGTCGGGCACCCGGTCGCCGTGAGGCTGCGAGGGGGGCTCGCGTCTGCGAGTCGTGTCCATGACCGATCCCTCCTCTCGTCGTTCCTTGGGCCTTGGGGGCTTACGCCTGGACATCCCCGCCGTGGATCTCGCCTCGCCACCCGCCGGTCTCACGGCCACGCTCCTCGATGAACTCCTTGAACCGCTCCATGTCACCGGCGACGCGGCGCTTGACGAGTCCGAGCATGTCCCCGATCTCCTCGACGGGACCCTCCGGGTCGTAGTCCAACATCATCGTGACCTTCGTCCTGCCGTCGATCGGCTCGAAGACGACACGGCCGCGATTGTCGGGGTCGCCGAGACCGACCCAGTCGATCTCCTGGTCCGGGACCTGTCGTGTGATCTCGGCGTCCCATTCCTTCCGCTTCCCCGCGACCTCGGCGACCCAGTGCACGCGCTTGTCGTCGAGCTGCGTGACAGACTCGACGCCTTCCATGAACCGAGGAAACTCTTCGAACTGCGTCCACTGGTTGTACGTAGCGGTCAGTGGAGCCTCGACCTCGACCGAGTGCTCCAGCGTTTCCATCGGACGTTGGCTCATCGCATACCCTCCTCGACCTGCTCTGCGCGGCTCCCGGACGTGTTGCTCGTTGGCGGTCTACCCCGCGCTCGGCCGGGCCAAACGGCCCGGCGTCGTTGTCGTTCCCGGAGCGAAGGGGTGAAGATGCGCCCGTGGAAGTGAGGACCGAGCGTCCGCCCCACTCGCTGACAGCCGAAACGATCATCGTTGTGCTGTTGGGGTTCCCCCGCTCGTGACCGCGGAGACGAAGGTCCCCGCCCGGCCGAGCACCGAAGCCGACGGTTCGTGGATCGACCGGGGAACGGCGCGGCTCGCTCGGCTCGGCGCGGATCCCCAGGACGACGAGGAGCTCAGTCACAAGAAGGCGCTCCTCGTTCTCCTCGCGGTTCTGATCCTGCCGGTCTCGGCGGTGTGGGGCAGCGCCTACCTGGCGCTCGGCTCGCCGGTCGGCATCGTTCCGTTCATCTACCTCGCCGTGTCGATCGGCTCGCTGGTCGTCTTCGCCCGGACCCGGAGCTTCCGGCTCCTCCTGATCGTCCAGCTCCTCGACATCCTCCTCACGACGACGGCCGGCCAGATGCTGGTAGGTGGGTTCCTTCCGTCGGGCGGGGTCGGCCTGTGGGGGATCCTGGCGCCGCTCGGAGCCCTCGTCTTCCTCGAGGGGCGAAGCGCGATCAGCTGGTTCGCTGCCTTCGTCGTGGTCTTCGTACTCACCGGCATCGCGGGCGAAGTCCTCTTCCGCAACGCCGACCTTCCCGCCTGGTTCACGAGCACCATGCTGGCGTTGAACGTCATCGGAGCCGGAGCCGTCGCCTTCACATTGCTCGCCCGCTTCGCTCACCAACGCGATACCGCGCTGGCGGCTCTCCGGGTCGAGCAGGAGAAGTCCGAGCGGCTCCTCACGAACATCCTGCCGCGCTCGATCGCGGAGCGCCTGAAGGCGGCCCGCCAGACGATCGCAGACCATCTGGATCCGGCCACCATCCTCTTCGCCGACGTGGTGGACTTCACGCCGTTCGCGGACCGGCTTCCGCCGGCCGAGGTCGTCGGCATCCTCGACCAGCTCTTCTCCCGCTTCGACACACTCGTCGAACGGCATGGGCTCGAGAAGATCAAGACGATCGGAGACTGCTACATGGCGGCCGCGGGCGTGCCGGATCCGAGCCCCGATCACGCGCGCAGAGCCGCGCTCCTGGCGCTCGACATGCGGGAAGCGGTCGCCACGTCTGCCGACGGCGACGGGTCGGGCCTCGAGCTGAGGATCGGCATCAACTCCGGACCCGTCATCGCCGGCGTGATCGGATCGAAGCGCTTCCTGTACGACCTGTGGGGCGACGCCGTGAACACGGCGAGCCGGATGGAGTCCCACGGTACGCCCGGAGAGATCCAGATCACCGGCGCGACGTACGAGCTGCTGAAGGACGAGTTCGTCTGCCGACCACGGGGCACGATCGAGGTGAAGGGCAAGGGCCGGATGGAGACCTGGTACCTGGTCGAACCGCGCTCCGACGAAGGCCGAGCGGCACGCGCCGTTCGCTCGGAAGGGCGGGACCCGTCGGTCGACGATCAGTGATCCGGTTCAGGCGCTCGGGCTCTTGAACAGATGCCCGCAGTTCGTGCATTTCATGTTCACGCGGGCGCCGGGACCGGCGTGCGTGAACGGCTGGGTCTTCGTCGATCCGCATGCCGGGCACGGGGGGCGCGGCGGGGCGTGGCGAGCGTCTCCAGACGAACGGCCGGAGCGATCGCTCATCACACGAGCCTACGTCACTCGCGGCCTCCGGATCGAGAGCTGCGAGGGCACACGCCGCGAGCATGCGCTCATCGGACCTGGGCCGAACCGCGTCCCCTTGCCGGTGCCAGGAGTCGCGTCGGTACGGTCTGATCCTGGTCGGACTCCTTAGCTGGTGTCGACAGGATCCCGTGCGGGAGGAAGGAGAGCGGGTGGCGGTCGCGATGGTCGAAGCCCGGTCTGTGGGATGCGGCTCGACCCCGACGACGCCGCGGCGACGGCGGAGCACGGGGGGAAGATCTACTACTTCTGCTCGGAGACCTGCCACGACGCGTTCGTCTCGGACCCGGATACGTACGTGTGATGGAGAGGATGACCCTCCCGGAAGACCGTCTGACCGAGCAGGAGACCGCGGAGCGGGCAGGTACGACCGTCGAACGGATCCGCGAGCTGGTCGCGCTCGGCCTGCTGCAGCCTGAGGGCGGGATGTTCCGCCGCCGCGACGTGCTTCGAGCCCGGGTGATCGGCGGGCTCTCGAGGACGGGGATCGATGCCGCGGCGCTCTCCAAGGCCTCCGCCGCCGGCGAGCTGTCGTTCGGCCACCTCGAGAGCGCCGGGCGCCGCCATCCGAGGGCCGATATCACGTTCGAGGAGTTCGGAGAGGAGATGGGCATCGGCTACGGAACGCTCGAGGCGATCTTCATCGCGCTGGGGCTGCCGCAGCCGCGGCGTGACGAGCGGGTTCGCCAAGAGGACGTGGAAGGCCTGAAAGCCCTCCCCGCTCTCTTCGGTGCCGGCGTCAGCGAGGGGCAGGTCCTGCAGATGGCCCGGGTATGGGGTGACGGCGCGCGCAGGATCGCCCAGTACCAGTCGCACTACATGCACGCGGTGATCGAGGAGCCGTTCCGGCGCCGCGGCCTTCGCGACAACGAGGCGTTCGAGGAGGCGTTCCGGTACGTCGAGCCCGCGGGGTTCCGACTCGAGCGCGTCGGCATCTTCGAGCTCAAGGGGATCGCCCGGCCGATCGCGATCTACGAGGCGACGGAAGCCGACGTCGACCGACGTCCCGCCTCGATCCCGGGGTGAGTAGCGGGCGCGGGCATCTTCCACGGGCGGCCGGATAATGGTTCGCGTCGGAACCGCCCCGTACCGTGCGAGATGTCACAGGAGGCGGTCCTGAGCGACGTACGGCGCCGGGCGGTGGAGGAAGCCTTCACCGCGATGGCCCCCAGGCTCTGGCGGGCGCTCCTCCTCTACTCGGGGGACCGAGAGCTCGCGGACGACGCGGTCTCGGAGGCGTTCACGCAGTCGATCGCCGCCTCGAGTTCGATCGAGGACGTGCGGGCATGGATCTGGACCGCCGCCTTCAAGATCGCCGCGGGTGAGATGCGCCGGCGTGGCGGGTCGGCGGGCGGCGCGATCCCGGTGGATCTCCCCGTCCCCGAGGGGATGGATGCCGCGTCATTGATCGACCTGGTGACGGCGCTCGGACAGATCACCGAGATGCAGCGCCGGGCCCTGATCCTCCGGCACTATTTGGGCTACTCGAACGTCGAGATCGCCCGGATCCTCGGCTCGAGCCCCGCATCGATCGGTGTCCAGCTGTTCCGTTCCACGCGCAAGCTACGCGGTCTGTTGACGGAGGAGTGATGAAGATGACGACGTCATTGAAGGATCGGTTCCGAGAGGTGGATCGGATCCCGAGTCCCTGGGACGATGCCTCCCCCACGACGCATCACGCACCGGCACCCTCTCGGGCGCGCCCGTTCTTGATGGCGGCTTCGGCCGCCGCCGCGGTGCTTGCCGTCGTGGTGGTGCTCTCCGTTCGGGACGCGGGCCCTGCAGCCGACGCGTCTTGGCTCACGGGTGGCGGGCAGATGTGCGTCGAGCAGTACTCACCGGAAACGCTCACGAGCCGCACGTACGCATTCGAAGGCGTGATCACCGACGTGCAGGGGCCGACCCACCCGGACAGCGCCGATCCGGGCGACATGACGACCATGATCACGTTCGACGTCGTCCGCTGGTACTGGGGTGGGAGCGGGGCCGAGGCGTCCCGGAGGACGTACTCCACGGCATCGTCCACAGGACAGCTTGACGCTTCCATCGGCGCTGAGCTCCTGGTCGCCGGGGACGACGACTTCGTGTGGTCCTGCGGCTTCACGCAGGCGAGCACGCCGCAGGGCAGGACCGAGTTCGAGGCCGCCGCTGTGCGGAGGGCTGGCTGATGCGGCGGCTCCTGATGGCGGCGCTCGTCACCAGCACGCTCACGCTCTTGCCGGGGATCGCCCATGCAGGGCCACCTCGCGTGGCGGTGAGCGCCGAGGTCGCATGTCTCATCGATGGCGGTATCTCCATCGATCTCACCGTCCAGAACACCGGATCGAGGCTGGCTCGGATCGATCCCGACTTTCATCTCCTGGTCGAGACGATCCGGCGAGGCCGTCAACCCGGCGTCGTGCTGTTCGTCTTCCCGGCGCCCGAGTTCGCCCGGATCCCTCCCGGCGAGAGCCGTACGTTCCTGCTCACGGCCGGCGAACCGTTCGAGGGCTTCCCGGCGACCGACTTCTCGGGCTCGAGGATCATCGTCGAGGTCGACGTCTGGCTCCGAGGACGCGAGCATCCGGTCACTCGCACGCTCACGTTCTCGGCTTGCCCCCCGGCGGGCTGACCGGAGGCGTTACGTCGCTGACCTGCGCCGCCCGTACGGGGTCAGACCGGCCGGCTTGTAGACGTTCAGCACCTGGATCGTCAGCAGGACGACGAGACCGAGGGCTGGATGGAGGAGATCGCCGCTCCCGAGCCGAGCGACGCGATCGGCTGCCTCCGCACCCTCGAGTGGTGCTGCGCGCGCCGCATCGGCGAGCATCGTGACGTCCGGCATGTGGAGGAGCAGGACCACCGTCGCGAAGATCGTCAGCAGCAACGAGAAGAGGACCCAATAGTGCCGGAACAGGCCCCAGCTCGTGCCGAGTGCCATCAGCAGGCCCGTCAGCAACGATGCGAGGGCGAGCGGAACGATGACGAACCAGCCGGTGAGCTCCATCGCGATCCATGCGGCACGCACGATCTGGGTGTCCGCGCTCGACGACGCGGCGACCCCGAGCGCGAGGTAGACGATGACCGCGCCGATCCAACCGTCCGCGAAGACGAGGTGCGCGCCGAGCGCGAACTTGCGGACGCGCGGAGAAAGGCGCACCGCTCGATCAAGCAGCCTGTGTCGTGACGGTTGGGTCGTCGGCGTCGCTCTGCGCCATGTGTCGGCTGGGACCGTGGTCGCCCCCGAAGAGAAGCAGGACCCCGATCAGGATGGCGATCGCGGCGGCGATGACGAGCGAGACCTTCACCCAGCGCGGCATCCCCGGCTCCTCGCGAGGTAGCACGCTGGGGTCTTCCCCTTCCGGACGATGCGGATCGGCCATGGCGCAGTCTCCTCGCTGGAGGTCTATCGATGGGAGTGCTGTGCCGGGATGTCGTCCTCTCGACGTGGAACGGCCGGATCATCCGTCACCTCTGCCGGCCGAAGGTCGAGCCGTCGAAGCCACATCGCGTTGGCCGCGACGACGATCGTCGAGACGCTCATCGCGAGCGCGCCCGCGGCGGGCGGCAGGACCACGCCGGCCCACGCGAGCATCCCCGCGGCGAGCGGGATCGCGAGCACGTTGTAGCCCGCCGCCCACCCGAGGTTCTGGAGCATCTTCCGGTAGCTCTCCTTGGACAGGCGACGCACGGAGACGACGCCGCGCGGATCGTCGCTCACCAGGACGACACCCGCGGACTCGATCGCCACGTCCGTTCCGGCCCCGATCGCGATGCCGACGTCCGCGCGTGCCAGCGCCGGAGCGTCGTTCACACCGTCTCCCACCATCGCGACTTTGAGGCCTCGCAACTGGAGGTCGGCCACCGCCGCGTCCTTGTCCTCGGGTAGCACTTCCGCCATCACCTCGTCGACACCCACGTCCTCGGCCACGGCCTCCGCGACCTGCTTCGCGTCGCCGGTGATCATCACGACGCGGATCCCTTCGGCGTGCAGGGCCCGGACCGCTTCGACCGACTCCGGCCGGATCTCGTCTTCCAGCGCGAGCGCACCGACCACGCGTCCTTCCCGCAGAACGGTCAACACGGTGGCGCCGCGAGCTCGCCACTTCGCGACCTCTTCCGCGATCTCGCCCGGTTCTTGCAGCTCTCGCTCCCGCAGGAGCGCCGGGCCGCCGACCTCGACCTCGGAACCGTCGACGACGCCGGCGACCCCCCGACCGGTCATCGAGCGGAATTCCGCGGCCGGACCGACGTCACCATGCCCGCTCGCCGCCTCCACGATGGCGCGGGCGAGCGGATGCTCGCTGTTCGCTTCGACGGACGCGGCGATCCGCAGGACGTCGTCGCGATCGACGCCGACGCCCATGGCTTCGCGCACGACCGGTTTGCCCCTCGTCAGGGTGCCGGTCTTGTCGAACAGCACGGCATCGACGGTCCGCATCCGCTCCAGCGCGAGGCGGTCCTTCACGAGGATCCCCGCTCGCGCCGACACGCCCGTCGAGATCGCGATCACGAGGGGGATCGCGAGCCCGAGCGCGTGCGGACACGAGATCACGAGCACCGTAACGCTCCGCTCGACCGCCTCGCCCGCGTCGCCGATGGCGCTCCAGACGACGAACGTCAGCACGCCCGCCACGACCGCGACGTAGAACAGGAGCGCAGCCGCGCGGTCGGCGAGCGCCTGGGCTCTGGATCGCGAGGCCTGGGCCTCTCGTACGAGGCGCTGGATGCCCGCGAGCGTCGTTTCTTCACCGACGGCCTCGACCCGGATCCGGAGCGCCCCGTCGGTCGCGACCGTGCCCGCGACGACACGGTCGTCCGGTCCGTGCGTGACTGGCCTCGACTCGCCGGTGATCATCGATTCGTCGAACGCCGCCGTGCCCTCGACGATCGTTCCGTCGGCCGGCACCCGTCCGCCCGGCCTGACGAAAACGAGATCGCCGGGCTTCAGTTCTTCGATCGGGACCGTGTGGGTCATCGAGCCGTGGATCATCTCGGCCTCGTCGGGGAGCAGCGCGGCGAGCGCCTCGAGCGCGCCGGAGGCCTGGCCGAGCGCTTTCATCTCCTGCCAGTGACCCAGAAGCATCACGTCGATCAACAGGGCGAGCTCCCACCAGAACTCGAGGTCCAGGACGCCCAACTCGGAAGCGATGCTCGCCACGAAGGCGACCAGGATCGCCAGGGAGATCAGCAGCATCATGCCGGGCTGCCGATCGCGGATCTCCCGGACGCCGCCACGCAGGAACGGCATCCCGCCGTAGACGAAGACGATCGTCCCGAGGATCGCCGGGATCCGGTCGGCCAGCGAGAACGTCGGGGCCGTGAAGCCCAGCCACTCCTGCACCATCTCCGACCACACGAGCACGGGGATCGTGAGCAGGACGCTCAGCCAGAATCGGTCTCGGAACATCGCCACGCTGTGTCCGGCGTGCGCATCGTGTCCGGCGTGCGCATCGTGTCCGGCGTGGTCGCCGGCGCCATGGCCCGCGTGCTCGCCAGCGCCGTGGTCGGGCTGCGTTGTGTGCGCCGGATGTGACGGAGCGTGGTCCGCGTGGGTCAGTTCCTCGACGCGCTCCTCGGCGGCGTCGGTCCCGCCATCCTGATCGTCCCCGTGACCGGCGTGGTGATCGTGGTGGTCGTGGTCCATCTCCCCTACCTATACCCGGGGGGGGTATCATCGTCAACAGCCTTGCCCACAGGAGGAAACGTGGACACACCGAGACGCGGCTACACGGCGACGAAAGACCAGCTGCTCGACCGGCTCGCTCGGATCGAGGGCCAGGTCAGAGGCGTCGCGCGGATGGTCGACGAGGACCGCTATTGCATCGACGTGGTGACGCAGATCAACGCGGCGCGAGCGGCGCTCGACAAGGTGGCTCTCGGCCTTCTGGACGGTCACGTCCGCCACTGCCTCGTCGAGGGGCACGGCGGTCCGACCGATCCCGACGTACAGACGAAAGAACTGATGGGCGCGGTGGGGCGACTCCTCTCACGGTGAGATCGCCATCGCCTTGCGGACCGGGCGTGACGACGCCGCGGCCCGTCAGGCTCTGCAGTCTGAGGCGACCGATCTCCAGGGGTGCCACCCATAATGCGCGACGGTCCATGCAGCGACCGCTGCGTTGGCACGCGCTTCGAACACCGATGCCGCGCCCCAGCCAGCGAGTTCGGAAAGGCTGGCCCAGGTGGAAGAGATGAACTGGAACAGACCGGCGGCTCCGGTGGCTTGGTTCAGGGCGGACGGGTCGAGGCCCGATTCCGCTTCGGCTATGCAGAGGGCGACCTCCACGGTTCGGGGTCCCAAGGACGCGAACTGGTCGCGGATCAGTTCCTCCACTTGCTCGCGTCCTAGAGCTGGGCCGGGAGGGCTGGATCGGGGAGGTGGCGGACTCGTGCTGTCGCCGACCGAACCCTCCGGAGGACTCTCCTTGGTCCGCCTTGCAAGCACGGCCTGCTGCCGCCGTAGCATCTCGACGAGGGTCGAAACCGTCACCTCCAACCGCTCGCGACTTGCCCGCAGTTCCTCCTCGAGCGCCTCCAGGCGAAGCCGCTGCAACTCCATCTCGGCCTTCCGTTGCTCGAGGGCGAGGAGCACATCGTGGTCCCTCTGTGAGACGGCCTCGAGGAACTCGAGGGCGTCCTGGACGTCCGTGAAGGAGCTCGCGCGGAGCACCGAGTCGATCCCGCCAGCAGAGCCAACCATGTACGCCTCAGCCGCGCGTCGGTTCAGGATCTGCTGTTGAGACTCGATCTCTCGTGACAGGGCCGAGATGCGCTCACGGACCCATGCGATATCCGCCTGCACGCTCTCGATGGCCTGGGTCACGTGATCGAGCTCATCGAACCCGCGTACGACCTGCTCTCGAAGGTCCTCAGACTCGCGAGCAGCGCCCTCCAAAGGAGGTCGAGCCGGTGCCGGCACCGGGAGCGCCAAGAACGCGAGCATGGTCGCCCACAACACGAGCGCGATCTTGATGATGGAGGTTCGCCGACGGGATCCGAGCACGACTGAGAGGCACCCTATCCGAAACGAGGACGTTCCTAACGGCGAGGCGCGGCAGGCGAGGCGACACCCTACCGACGACCTCTCACGAAGCCGCGCCGTTCGTCGAGAGCGGTTCGTGCATCTGTGACCTTCTTCGAGATGAGTCGGCTCGCCTTGGGCTCTGGCCAAGAACTCGCTAGACAGAGCCGATCTCGATCTGCGGTTTCCGGATGACTCGAGCACGCTTGGCCGCCATCCGTGCCGCGGATGCCGCCGACTACGATGAGCCGTTCGCCCGGAGAAGGGACCGAAGGACCCATGGAACCCAGCGTGAGGTGGGCCCGGCTCGTCCGCATGATCCGACGGGCGCCCGCGTCCGAACTGGCTATCGGGATCACGGGATCCGACGGAAGGCGGAACGCACGGCGACCGCAACGATGGACCTCGCAGGGAAGCGCAGCGGCGGCGTGAGCTCAGCCGAACCCGCCCCCGTGAACGACGACGAACTCCTTCGGCGCGTACGGACCGGTGACGACCACGCGTTCCGCGAGCTGTTCTCGAGGTACGCCCCCGTAGCCAACGCCCTCGCCCACCGACTCGTCAGGCAGACCCACCTCGCGGAGGAGATCGTGCAGGAAACGTTCCTCTCGATCTGGCGGAGCCCGGATCGGTACGACCGCTCCAGGGGCTCGGTTCGATCGTGGCTGATGGGTACCGTCCATCATCGTGCGGTCGACGTCGTCCGCCGGGAGGAGTCGCAGCGCCGTCGCGCCGGACAGGCCGCGAGCGCGCTGGCCGTCGTGGGCGAGGACCCTGTCGACGAGGTCGTGGCCGAGATGGACCGCCCGCGCGACCGGGCGCTCGTCCGGCAGGCCCTCGAGGGCCTGCCCGAAGAGCAGCGGGACGTGATCGCCAAGATGTACTTCGAGGGACTCACCCAGACACAGATCGCCGACCGGACCGGTCTGCCGCTCGGCACGGTGAAGTCACGCACGTTGCTCGGCATGCGCCGCCTCCGCGCGATCCTCGGGGGCCTCGAACGATGACACTGGACCACACGACGATCGACGAGCTGCTGGCCGCCCGAGCTCTCGACGGGCTGGAGCCGGATGAGGCCGCCCTCCTCGAGCGCGAGATGGCGGACCACGGTGAGTGCGAGACGTGCCGGCGCCTCGAGGCCGAGCACCGGGAGACCGCCGGGATGCTCGCGCTCGTCCTCGAGCCCCGAGCGATCGACCCGGCCGTCGTCGAAGGGATCCTGGAGGGATCCGGGGCGTCGAGCGCTTCACCCGACCGGAGACTCCGACGGTGGCAGGCGGCCTTCGGCGTCGCGGCCGTGGTGGCCGCCGCCCTGGCGTTCGTGCTCCTCACGCGCCCGGGTGCCGACGACGTCGTGCCGGGACGGCGCTTCGTGTCCTTCGAGGGAGGGTCGGGCGAGCTCGCCGCGGCGTACGTCCCGGGTGGACGCGGCCTGGTCGTGTGGGGAACCGACCTGCCCGACCCGGGGGCCGGGAAGGTCTACGAGCTCTGGCTGATCCAGGACGGAACGCCGACCCGCGGCGCTTGCCTCCAGCCGCGAGACGGAGCGCTCGGGGCTTATCTCGACACCGATCTGGGCGGGGCCGACACCCTGGCGCTCACGGTCGAATCCTCCGCGTGTCCGGATGCGCCGACCACCGACCCGGTCTACACGGCGACCGTGGCCTGATCCCGATCCTCGCCGGTTCGCGCGTGCAGGGCCCTAGAGGGATGCGATCCCGCCGACCGCGACGACGACGCCGATCGCGACCACCGAAGCGGCGGCGCCCACTGGCACGACCCGACCGAGACGCGCCCATCGATGCCGGTCCACGATCTGCCTCGCCCGCATCAAGCCGAGTCCCACGAGGACCAGCGAGACGGCGAGCCCCACGCTGAACGCGAGCACCAGACCGAGTCCGTACGGGGCGCGACCCCGTTGGATCGATGCGAGCAGGACGATCAGCGCGCTCGGCGACGGGAGGATGCCACCGGCGAAGGCCAGCGCCGCGATCCCGCGACGCGACAGGAGGCCCTCGGGAGGAACCTCATCGATATGGACATGCGACTCGCCTGCGTCGCCGGCGTGGACGTGTCCGCCCGGCGACGCGTCGACCCGGCCGTCGCGACGCCATGACCGCGATCGACGACGGATGAGATGGAGCCCGATCCCGACCGCAACGACGCCCGACGCGAAGCGCAGCCACGGATAGACCGCCTCCGGCCGGAACGCCTGCTCGAGCACGAAGACGAAGGCGCCCAGGCCGATCACCGACACGCTGTGCATCGCGGCGACCGACACGCCGGTGACCACGGCTTGGCGCGTCCGGGCAGCGGAGCCGACCATGGCCGCCGCCATCAAGGTCTTGCCGTGACCGGGCATGAGCGCGTGCCAGGCACCGAGTGCGAGCGCCGCCAGCACGCCGAGCGCCATCAACAGAACGCCCTCGCGATCCACCAGGCCGGCGAGCGTTCCGGCGTCGACGAGCGGACGCGGCGACGCGACGCCGGCGGAGACCGGTTCCGATCCGGTCGCTCCGCTCGCTCCCGGCCGGAACCGAGCCTGCATCGCGGTGATCTCCAACGGGCTCGACAGAAGGTCGTCGGGATACGAACGCAACCCGTCGCTCACACTGACGGCCGGAACGGTCGCTCCGACGAGCACGACGCCGTCCGTTCCTCTGGCGATGATCTCCCGCCATCCGAGGCGGCCGGGGTCGTTCCGGTCCTCGAAGGTGAGAAGCGCGACTCGCGCCTGAAGCCCAGCCGACATGGTCACCTCGAGCCGGAGGAGGGAGAGACCTCCCTGGGCAGGCGACAACGTGGCCGTCGCCGAACCGACCCCCAGAGGTGTCCGCCGTCCCCCGATCCGCAGGATCACGTTCGGGGCGATCTTCCCCGCCGTGCCCACCGCCCATCGCCGGAGCTCGTCGTCCGTGGGCCCGTCGTCATCCGGGTCGATGCCTTGCAGCTCCTGGAACGAGGGGATCTCTGCGAGGTCGAGCACGTAGCGCACGGTCACCGACTCGGGGCCGACGACGACCTCGGCGTACCGGTTCACGGTGAAGTTGCCGAGCGGGTGGGCGCGGGCGGCCGGCGCGACCCCGAGCACCAGCGCGGCGACGAGGACGCCGAGCGTGACCCTTCGTTTCACGGTGCGCCGACCCTGCCCAGCAACCGTCGAGCCTCGGGCGGTCCGAGGATCGAGAACCATGGGTCGACCTCCAGTGCCCGCTGGAGGAGGGCGCGACCGCCAGCGCGATGGTCACGGGAAATCTCGATCACCCCTGCGTGGAACAGGAAGAGTCCCTCCCGAGTCCCGAGCGAGCGCGCTCGACGAGCGTAGGCCGCCGCTTCGTCATCACGACCGTTCGCATGAAGCGCCCAGGCCATCGCGTCGGCGGCATGCACGCTCGGCCGCCGCGCCCATGCCGCTCGCGCGTCCACCAGTGCGCGCCGGGGATCTCCGTGATCCGAGGCGAACAGCGCCCGCTCGAGGCTCACGTCGACGCCGGCGTTCGCGAGCAGCCGGAACCCGACGCGGACGAGGTCGTAGCCGCGAGCCGCCGCTTCAGCGTCGCCCGCGAGCGCCGCGAGATC
Organism: Actinomycetota bacterium; assembly: GCA_035641735.1. Classification (GTDB taxonomy): domain Bacteria; phylum Actinomycetota; class UBA4738; order UBA4738; family HRBIN12; genus JAJNBA01. Next base: position 27,320 of record DASQTT010000292.1, read on the forward strand.
GGCCGACGCGATCGCATGCTCGGGCGAGGGGGTCCTGGCGGTGGCGTCCTCGATCAGGCGGCGAGCCTTCGGCGGATCGTCCCGCGCGAGGGCGACCATGGAGAGCCCGACGAGTGGCTGGGCCGAGGCCGGATCGAACCCGGCGGCCTCCCGGAAGGCTTCGGAGGCCGGTCGCACCCGGCCCTGGTTCAGAAGCAGGAAGCCGAGGTGAACCCTGGTCCACGAGGCGTCCGGCGCCGACCCCGCGAACGTCGCCGCTCGGCGCATCGCGCGGACCGCGCCGGGCAGGTCCCCGACCAATTCGCGGGCGTACGAGACGCGCGAGAACGAAGCGGTGTCCGGCCGGGAGTCCACCATCGTCTGGAAGGAGGCGAACGCGCGGCCGTACCGTCCGAGCTCCACGAG
>DASQTT010000293.1:0-4416 GCA_035641735.1 Actinomycetota bacterium
TATCCACGAATCCCAAGCCTTCATCACGGTCGCCCGATCCTCGTCGGTTTCGGGCATGTGCCCGCCGCGGTACAGCAACACGTAGTCCGTCATGTTGCGGTCCTCCATCCGCCTGCCGGTGCAGGCTCGGAGCAGCATGGCACAAATCGTAAGGACTTGCTTACGGAATATGCCTCGGAGCCCGCCTGCCTGGCGCGCAACCGTTCTGGGCGGTGGGCGGGAACCCACGAAATCTGCGCCGTTCCTGCGTGAGACCCGGCGCCCACCTGGGTATGGTCGGACGGACGTCCGTGCCATCGGCCTGCAGGAATGGGGTGGAGAAGATGTCGAGCACCGCGATCCGGCCTCGCGAGGACGAGGCTCGGTTCGCGCACGACGCGGTCTTCTACGCGGGCATGGACGACTTCCTGGCGCAGGCGGTCCCGTTCATCGTGGACGGCGTGGAGGCGGGCGAGCCGATCCTCGTCGTGGTCAGCGACGACAAGATCGCGCGGTTGCGTGACGAGATGAACGGCCATGCCGACCGCGTTCGGTTCCTGGACATGGCCGCGGTCGGGCTGAACCCGGCCCGCATCATCCCCGCCTGGCGAGCCTTCGTATCGGAGCAGCTGGCCACCGGCCGGCCGTTCCGCGGGATCGGCGAGCCGATCTGGGCGGCTCGCAGCCGGAACGAGCTCGACGAATGCGAGCGGCACGAGGCGCTGCTCAACGTGGCGTTCGAGGGCGCGCCGGCCTGGTGGCTCGCCTGCCCCTACGACACCGGATCCCTGTCGCCCGCCGTGCTGGAGGAGGCGGAGCGGAACCATCCCTTCGTCGTGCATCAGGGCGTTCGTCGGCCGAGCGCCGCCTACCGCGGACTCGAGGCCGCCGCCGCTCCGTTCGACCGGCCGCTGCCGGCGGCACCGGCGAACGCGCGTCAGCTGCGGTTCGAAGCCACATCCGCGAGCCTGCACGACCTGCGCTCGCTCGTCGCGGAGGAGGCGACCAGACTCGGCCTCCCATCGTCCAGGTCCGACGATCTCGTCCTGGCGGCGAGCGAGGTGGCGACGAACAGCATCCGCCACGGCGGCGGCACCGGAGTCCTCCGCCTCTGGGCCGAGCCGGATTCGCTCGTCTGCGAGATCAGCGACCCCGGGAAGATCCACGATCCCCTGGTCGGCCGCGATCGTCCCACCGGAGACCTCGAGTCCGGCTACGGCCTGTGGCTCGCGAACCATGTGTGCGACCTCGTGCAGATCCGAACGTTCGAGTCGGGCTCGGTCGTGCGTCTGCACGTCCGCCGGTAGCGACGTCAGGTCCGGACCAAGATCCCGTCACCGGCCGGAACGACGACGGCACGGTTGCCCTCGAGCTCGCGCCCGTCCACCTTCGCTCCCGAACCGGACGCGATCGCCGTGATCCTCGTCAGCCCGCTCGCGACCACCACATGGATCGTGCCCGGCTCGGGGTACGGCTCGGGGACCAGGCCGCCGTAGTAGGCGGCGAGGATCTCCTCGGCGGAGAGGCCGCGGCGCGCCTTGCCGTAGGCCCCCCACTGGACCAGGCCCACCCCGTGTCCCCAGCCCCGCCCCGTCGCCACGAGCGCGCGGCCGTCGATCGAGCCCGTCCACCACCGCGAAGGGATCGTCAGCGGCAGCGAGCCCGGGTAGCGGTCGGGCGCCAGGCACGGCGCCCAGGTGTTCACGGCGTCCCGTAGGTCGGACAGCTCGATCTGCCGCCGCGCGTTGCGTCCGCCCAGGATCACGGCGCCGTCTTCCAGACGGGCGGCCTCGATCGTCCGGCCCCGCGGCCAGCTGCCGGCCGCGGCGAGGAACCGCGTGAGGTCCCGGAAGGGGAGCCGCACGGACCACCGCGACGTGCCCGAGGCGCCGTCGTCGCGCTCGATCACCGGTCGCAGGTACGGGAGCGGCTCGCCGCCGAAGACGTCCTCGTTGCCGTAGGTCTGTCCGTTCGACGTCGAGAAGTAGAAGGTCGTGGCCGGTCGCCCTTCGTGCAGGAGCACGCGGCCCGAGGTCCGCCGGACCGCGCGCACCCATCGCCGATGGGTCGGGTCGGGCGGGACGGGGATCCCTCGATAGACCTGGCACGAGGCCGTGGCGCAGATCGGTTCGTCCAGCGACGCTCCCTCCTCGCCGGTCCATCCGGTGCTGGCGAGCGCATAGCTCCGCGCGGCCACGGCCTGCGCCTCGAGGGCGGCCCTCGGCCAGCTCGGAGGCACCTCGGCGATCCCCTCGAGGTACCGCTCGAACGGAACGGTGACGGTGAGCGTGAGCAGCCCCTCCTCGCCGCGCCGCACCCGCAGCGTGCCCGGGAACCGGGCGAGGAGCTTCGGCTGCTCGGGGTCGACGCAGCTGGACTCCGTACGCGGGTAGCGGCCCCGGACGAGGAAGGAGCCTCCGGACGGCGCGACGATCCTGGTGACGGTGAGGGTCTCGGCGGGGCTCGGACTCGCAGGCGCCGGCGGAGGGACCGTGGCCGAGCTCGTGGACGGTCCCGGCGAGTCGCCATCCGCGCCGCCGGTGCAGCCGGTGAGGGCCACCAGCGCCGCCACCGCACTGAGCACGAGGCGCGTCCGCATCATGACGACGCTATCGAGTCCCGCCGGGAACGGCGCGAACCGGCTCCGAGCGGCTCCCGTCGAAAAGTGTGACAAGACCCGGGTCGACGGCTTGACCGCCACCGGGCGAGCGTCGTACCTTGCGCCTGCCCTGATCGGAGAGAACCGGGGGCGGGGAGCAGGCAAGGGACGCTAGCCGAGACCCCGAGGTCCCGGACCGGCCGCAAGGTTGGTTCGTCCGGAACCCTCCGATCGGGGCCTTTCTCTTTCCCTCTCTCGATCCAGCCCGAAGGTGCCGCCGTCCTCACGCCCATGCGGGCGCTAGCATCGGCGGCCGTGCGAGGCGATCCGACGTCGGGCGGAGAGGACGAGCGCCCCCGGCCCGTCGGGCCGCTCGACCCGCTGAAGATCCCCCGGTTCGCCGGACCGGCCACGTTCGCGCGCCTTCCGCGCCGGGAGGACGTCGACGCCTGCGACGTCGCCGTCCTCGGCATCCCGTTCGACAGCGGCGTAACGTACCGACCGGGCGCCCGGTTCGGCCCGCACGCCGTCCGCAACGCGAGCCGGCTCCTGCGCGCCTATCACCCCGCCCTGGACGTGCACCCGTTCGCCGACCAGCAGGTGGCCGACGCGGGGGACGTGGCGTGCAACCCGTTCGACATCGCCGAGGCGATCGCGCAGACCGAGGCGGCCGCCGACGAGGTCCTGACCGGCGCCTCGCGCCTGCTCTCGATCGGCGGCGACCACACGATCGCCCTGCCGCTCCTGAGGTCGATGCACCGCCGTCACGGACGGATCGCGCTCCTGCACTTCGACGCGCACCTGGACACCTGGGACACCTACTTCGGCGCCGCGTACACGCACGGGACCCCGTTCCGTCGGGCGTGGGAGGAGGGACTCCTGCTCGAGGAGCGTGCGACGCACGTCGGCATCCGCGGACCGCTGTTCTCGCCCGAGGACCTCGCGGACGACGCCCGGTTCGGCTTCGCGATCGTCGGCGCGATGGACGTCCTGGACGAGGGCCGGCAGGCGGTCGCGGACCGGATCCGAGAGCGTCTCGCCGACGCCGCCGTCTACGTCTCGATCGACATCGACGTCCTCGATCCCGCCTTCGCGCCGGGGACGGGCACCCCCGAGGCCGGCGGGCTCACGAGTCGGGAGCTCCTGGGGATCCTCAGGGGCCTCGCGGGGGTGAACCTCGTCGGCGCCGACATCGTCGAGGTCGCGCCGCCGTACGACCACGCGGAGGTCACGGGCGTGGCCGCCTCGCACGTCGCCTACGAGCTGCTCGGGCTCTTCGCACGAGCGCCGTCGGCCCGCTAGCGGTTCTTCTCGAGGATCGCCGGGTCGGCGCCCAGGAACCTCATCAGGTTCCCGAAGATCGCGAAGAGCGTGAACGTCGTGGCCGCGATCAGGATGAACACGACGGCCACGGCCGCGATCGTCGGCGTGAACCCGTACCGCAGGCCGTTCACGATCTTCACCGGCAGCGTCTCGACGGTGAACCCGGCGACGAGGAACGAGATGATGTACTCGTTCAGGCTCAAGACGAACGCCGCCGCGAACCCCGTGATCATCGACGGGACGAGGATCGGCAGGATCACCGTGCGGAACGTCGCGCGACGGTCGGCCCCGAGCGTGTACGCGGCCTCCGGCAGCGAACGGTCCATCGTCTCCATCGCGAGCGAGATCGTGACCAGCGGGAGCGTCGAGAAGAAGATAGCGTGCGCGACGATCACGTTCTCGATCTTGCCGATGTGGCCGGTCGAGAGCCAGAACACCTGCATCCCCAGCGCGCTGATGATCGGCGGCAGCATGAACGGCAGGATCCCGAGCGTGTAGAGCAGCGGTGACAACCG
>DASQTT010000294.1:0-2522 GCA_035641735.1 Actinomycetota bacterium
GGCGAAGTCGATGCTGTACCGGGTGGGCTGGCAGGCGGCGCGCGGGGATGCCGATCGCAAGGAGGTCCACGCGATGGCGGCCGCCGTGAAGCTGGTGTGCAGCGAGACCGCGGGACGGATCGCCGACAAGGCCGTGCAGATCCACGGGGGTCGCGGCTACATGCGCGAGCAGCCGGTGGAACGGATCTGGCGCGAGCTCCGCGTGGACCGGATCTGGGAAGGCACCTCGGAGATCCAGCGCCTCGTGATCGGGAACGAGCTGCGGAAGCGCGGGGCGGATCTCTACGCAGGCTGGCCGGTCGAGCCCTGAGCTACTCGAGCACGCCAGGCTGGATCGAGCGGCCGACCACGTTCAGCCACGTGAGCACCGGATAGCTGAGGGCGACGAGGCCGAGCACCAGTCCGAGGAAGTAGCCGCCGGCTCCCTCGCCGCCGGTGGTCGACATGACCGAGCCGATGATGGCCATCAGCCCCAGGATGGCCGCGAGCATCGCGACCTGGTCCGCGAGCGCCCCGCCGAGGCTGATCTCCGCGGAGTACTTCCCGAGGATCGTGCTGTCCGGGTTCAGCCGGTACACCCACAGCACGCCGCTGCCGAGGGCTCCGCCCAAGCCCGTGATGATCGAGATGACCCCGATGGGGTTCGAGTGCCTGCCCGAGCTGCTGAAGATCGCCATCAGGAGCCATGCATACAACCCACGACGGCGGCGGGCAAGCCTCGAACCGTGAGACCGGCCCCGCCGCGCACGAAGTCGTAGCGGATCCCGGACCATTCGCCGGGCAGGCCCGGGTAGGCGCGAAGGGCAGGGTCGGCCTCCGTCCATTGGAAGCCGCTCCAGTCCGGGGAGCGGAACCCCCCCGTGTCGTACGGGGCCACGGCCGCCACGCCGGCGCCGAACTCACGCGCCTCGACCAGGAAGCGACCCTGGAAGGCGTGGTCTTGCTCGGCGAAGACCTTCACGTACCAGCGTTCGATCGTGAGGATGTACCCCTTCTCCGACGGCGGCGACTCCGGGCCGGTGAAGTAGCGCATGTCCACGACGACCGGATCGCCGGGGATCCCGACGACCCTACGGATCGTCCGGATCGGGAACGTCGCGAGCCTCGTGCCCTCCTCGGGCGTCCGCCAGCCGTCGACGCAGTCCGTCGAGGCCGCTCCCCTCGTCGGCGGCGCCCGATCCGGGACGGCCGGGGGCGTGGGGGACGGCTGGGCGGAGACGGGCGGGAAGGCCGTCGACGGGACGGGCGACGGGCTGTTGGGGAAGAGATCGGGCTGCGGCTCCTCGCATGCGGCGAGGGAGACGAGGGCGAGGACGATCGCGAGCCTCTTCATCGTTGGAGGTGCGGGGCGCCGACGAGGATATCCGGCTTGATACAACAGGTGGCCATGCCCGACGATCCCGCCGTTCCCGTCGCACACGACGGGCGGCATCCCCACCCCGTCAGCCGCAGGCGTTTCCTCCAGCGGAGCGCGATGGCGGTCGCCGGCGGCGTCCTGTTCGCGTGCACCGGCGGCAAGAAGATCCCCGTCATCGACGATCCCACGCCCGCCCTCGACACGCGCTGGCCGATCAAGCGGGTGCTCTACGTGATGCTCGAGAACCGAAGCTTCAACAACCTCTTCGGCCGTTTCCCGGGCGTGCGCGGAACCACGGTCGGCGTCGAGAGCGGCGCCGAGAAGCCGCTGCTCCGATGCCCCGAATGGCTCCCGGGGGACATCCCCCACGATCAGGCCGCCCACCGCTTCTGCGTGAACGGCGGCGCCATGGACGGGTTCGGGACCGGGATCTACGGATCGACCTACGGCTACACCGTCTTCGACGAGGACCAGATCCCGAACTACTGGCAGTGGGCGCGCGAGTACTCCCTGTCCGAGAACTTCTTCGCATCGGCTGCGGGGCCGAGCTACCCGAACCACTTCTTCTTCGTCGCGGGCACGTCCGGCGGCGCGATCGACAACCCGGAGAACATCAAGACGCGGCCGCTCGAGAACGGGACGACCTTCAAGAGCTGGGGGTGCGACGCCGTCGGCGACGAGCGCTTCGTCTTCGTGAAGGATCCCGAAGGCAACCTCACGAAGCATGGCACGTGCTTCCAGTTCCCGACGGTGGGCGAGCGGCTGACCCAGACCGGCGTCGACTGGGCCTACTACTCGGCCGTCCCGGGACAGCCGGGGTACTTCTGGAACGCGTACAACGGGATCGCGAACGTCTTCCACACGGATCTCTGGCACGAGCACGTTCGGCCCGTCGACCGGATCATGGACGACATCGACGCCGGCGCGCTGCCGGCCGTCACCTGGATCACGCCGCGGTTCCAGCTCTCCGATCATCCCCCGTTCTCAACCGGCCATGCGCACAACTGGGTGACGGACCTCGTGAATCGGGTGATGCGCTCGGACATGTGGGAGCACACGGCGATCTTCCTGACGTGGGATGAGTGGGGCGGCTTCTACGACCCGATCATGCCACCATCGATCGACCACCTCGGGCTGGGCATCCGGGTCCCGCTCCTCACGATCT
>DASQTT010000295.1:0-4801 GCA_035641735.1 Actinomycetota bacterium
CTTGAGCTGCTCGATCGCGTCGCGCCTCTCCATGCCCACGACGTCCGGCACCGGCGCCACGGGCGGCTTCGGGAACTTGAGCTTCGGGAATCCCTCGACGATCCGGTTCATGTAGGCGACCCAGATGGGGGCGGCCACGCCTCCGCCGAACACGTGTGATCCCATCGGGTACGGGTTGCCCGGCGAGCCGACCCAGACGGCGGTCGTGAGCTGGCGCGTGTAGCCCGAGAACCACACGTTCGTGTTCAGCTGGGCGGTTCCGGTCTTCCCGACGACCGGCCGCGAGTCGTCCCATCCCCCGGCGGAGAAGGCGCTCGCCGCGGTGCCGGTCTTCGGGACCGCTTGGAGCATCGCGGTGATCAGCCGGGCATCCCCCTGCTTGATCACCTGGGTGCACTGCGGCTCGTGGTTCAGGAGCGTCTCGCCGTCGCGCTCGATGCTCGCGACCGTGTACGGCTGGCAGTGCCGGCCGTCGTTCGCGATCGTCTGGTAGCCCGAGGCCATCTGGATCGGGGAGATCCCGACCGATCCCGTGGCGAGCGAGGCGACGGGCGGCAGTCCCTCGGAGGTGGTCATCCCGATCATCCGCTCGGTGATGTCGGCGACGAGGGCTGGTCCGACGTCGAAGATCAGCTGCGCGAAGACGACGTTGACCGAGTCCTCGGTGGCCCTCCAGAGGTCGATGCTTCCGTATCCGCCACCCTCGGCGTTCGAGACACAGTGGTCCTCGTCGTCCCACCGCGAGGAGCACCACGGCGATGAGCTCGAGTACGTCGCGTCGGGCGAGATCCCCCGCTTGAAGGCGCCGGCGAGGACGAACGGCTTGAAGGCCGACCCGGGCTGGTGAGGCGTCGTGGCCAGGTCGAGCTCGTCGCGCCGATAGTCGCGACCTGAGACGATCACCTTCACCGCGCCGGTCTCGTTGTCGATCGTGACGATCGAGACGTCGGGCGGAGGGGCCTTGCCGGGCGGCGTGATCGACACGCGGAGCGGCTGGTTGGCGACCTCCTCGGCCCACTTCTGCCACTTCGGCTCGAACGTGGTGTGGATGTCGAGCCCTCCTTCGAAGAGCTGACGACGGCGCTCGTCCTCCGTGGTGCCCAAGGCCGCGAACTGGCCGCTCTGGTTCTCGACGAGCTGGTCCGTCAGGTACCGGACGAAGAACGGCGGGTTCTGGTGCAGGACCTTGCCGGCCTTGTCCGGCAGCCCCAGCGGCTTCGCCTTGAGCCGCTCGGCTCGCTCCTGATCGAGCCAGCCGAGGCCGACCATCCGGTTCAGCACGTCGTTGCGGCGCAGGAGCGACTTCTTCGGCGCCGTGATGGGGTTGTAGTCGCCGGGTGCCTTGATCATCCCCGCGAGCGTCGCGCCCTCGAGGAGCGTCAGGTCCTTCGCCGGCTTGCGGAAGTAGAACTGGGCGGCCGTGCCGATCCCGTAGGCGCTCTCCCCTTCGTACGACCCCAGGTAGACCTGGTTCAGGTAGAGCTCGAAGATCTGCTCCTTCGAGTACTCCTGCTCGACGCGGATCGAGATCGCGAGCTCCTGGACCTTGCCCTCGAGGCTCTGGTCGAATCCCTTCTTCTGCCCGAGCGTGCTCCCCACGAGCTGCTGCGTGATCGTGGAGCCGCCCTGGACGACTCGGCCGGCTCGGGCGTTCTCGATCATCGCCCGGATCAGCGAGGACCAGTCCAGCGCGCCGTGATCGAAGAAGTCCGAGTCCTCGATCGCCAGGACGGCCTCCTGCGCCGGCTCCGAGATCGCGGTCAGCGGCACGACCTCACGGTTGTGCAGGTAGACGCGGGCGAGGACCGAGCCGTCGGCCGCGAAGATCGTTGACCGCTCGGGGAAGCTCGGGATCTTGGTGAAGTCGGAGCCGAGGGAATCCAGCCGCGAATCGATCTCCTTGACCCCGAAGCCGGCGGCGGCGAACGGCGGGGCCAGGACGGCCGCGGTGAGGACGGCGGTCGCCAGGATCACGGGGATCAGCAGGAGCGCCGCGATCGGCTTGAAGGAGACGCGGTCGTGCACGGACCGAGGGTCGCGGAGCCAACGAGGGCCCTGCGGCCCTCGAGGCGGCGGAGGTCCCGCCGGACGACGACCGGTGTCAACAGCCATGGGGATGAGTAGCCAGGATACGCCCCAACTCGCGCCGGATACGATGCGCGCGCATGCGTTTCTTCCCCCGCACGATGCTGCTCCTCACCCTCGTCGGCGTGATCGTGGGCGCCGTCGCCGCGTCGATCGAGGCGGCGACCGTGACGCCGATCCACGTGCTCGAGGTCGAGGGGCCGATCGACCGCCCGCTCCTGGGATGGCTGGAGGTGCGATTGGCGGACGCAGAGCGAGCGGAAGCGGTCGTCGTGCTGCAGCTCGACACGCCGGGGGCGATGGGGCAGGACGCCCTGGCGCTCGCCGATCGGGTCGCGCGGATGGAGGTCCCCGTGATCGCATGGGTCGGCCCGGCTCCGGCCAGAGCCAGCGGTGCAGGTCTGCTCCTGATGCTCGCGGCATCCACCGCCGGCGTCGCGCCCGGCTCGCAGACCGGGCCGTTGCTGCCGCTCGACGTGCTACATCCGACGGTCGCGAGTGAGGAGCTCGATCGCTCGATCGAGGAGTGGCTGGACCTACACGGACGGGTCGTCGACCTCGAAGCGCTCTCCCGGCCGCTCGCCGGTGCCGAAGCGGTACGTGCGGGGATCGCGCACGTCGACGGCTACACCGTGCCGCAGATCCTGAACGACCTCGATGAGGAGACGGTCCGAACCGCCTCCGGGCCGGTCGTGCTGCAGACGCGCGTGGCGACGACGGCCGCGGAAGCCGACGAGCGCACGGTGCAGATCCTCTTCGAGGAGCCCGGTCTGGTGGCCCGGGTCCTTCACGCGGTATCGACGCCCACGATGGTCTACGTCCTCCTCGCGCTGGGGCTCGCCGCGCTGGCATTCGAGTTCACGCAGCCGGGCTTCGGGTTCGCCGGCTTCAGCGGCATCGGCCTGCTGGCCCTGGGCGCGTACGGCCTCACCGTCGCGGTTCCGTCCTGGACGTGGATGGCCCTGCTCCTCGCCGGGATCGGGTCGATGGTGCTCGACGTCCGTCTCCGCAGCCTCTCCTGGCCGACGTGGGCGGGCCTCGGCGCTTTCGGCGCCGGCTCGGCGATGGCGTGGTCGCACGTCGATCCCTCGATCCGGATCGGTCCCTGGCTGATCGGCGGGGCCGTCGTGGCCAGCCTCCTGTACTACGGGTTCGCGCTCACCGTGGCCCTCCAGTCGAGGGACCGGATCGTGGGGACGCAACGCGGCCTGGTCGGACTCGTCGGCGAGGCGCGGGGCCGGCTCGCCCCCGACGGTCCGGTGTTCGTGAAGGGGACCCTCTGGCGGGGACGCTCCCTCGGCGGTCCGATCGAGGCCGGGACGCCGATCCGCGTCAGGGGCGTGGACGGCCTGATCCTGCGCGTCGAGCCGGAGCCCGTCGGCGGCTCCGGAGTGGCTGTACCGTAAGGCTTCCCGGCTCATCCCGCGGCGCGGATCGAGATGGATATCGGCGCGACCGGAATCCCGGCCGTCCCTCCCTACGAACAACAGAGGTAGATGTTCGAGGAAGCGGTCGCCGGATGGCAGCGGCTCGCCTCGTGCCGGGGCGAGGACTCGGTCTTCTTCTTCGCGCCCGCCTACTTCGAGAAGCGCCGGGAGAAGCTCGCCCGGGAGGCCGTCGCGAAGCGCATCTGTGCCGCCTGTCCCGTCCTCGAGCCGTGCCTCGACTTCGCGCTCTCCACCCGCGAGGCCCACGGGGTGTGGGGCGGTCTCAACGAGACCGAACGCCGGGCGATCCTGAAGACCCGGACGCGCGAAGCCAGCTGACGGCGGCTCCCCGCGGGTCCGCGTCTGCGAGGATGCGGACGTGAACGACGCCGACGTCCTGCAACGGCTCGAGGATCGCGGACTCCGCCTCCCTCCGCCACCGGTTCCGGTGGCCTCGTACATCCCGGTTTCGCAGAGCGGCTCGATCGCGTTCGTGGCCGGGCAGATCCCTATGGAGGACGGCCAGGTCGTCCACCCCGGGAAGCTGGGGGCCACCGTCTCCGTGGAGATGGGGCAGGAGGGCGCCGGCGTCGCGGCGCTCCAAGCCCTGTCGGCGCTGCGGGACCATCTCGGCGGCAGCCTCGACCGGCTCACGAAGATCATCCAGCTCACCGTGTTCGTCGCCGCCGACCCGGAATTCATCGAGCACGCGACGGTCGCGAACGGAGCGAGCGACCTGCTGACCGACGTTCTGGGACCGGATGGCCGCCACGCTCGGTTCACGGTCGGCGTCGCGTCCCTGCCGCTCGGAGCGAGCGTCGAAGTCGCGATGACGGCCGAGGTCCGCTAGGCGCGAGGGAAGCGGAGGTCTCCCTCGCGCCGCGTCACGCCGCGCTGGTCGAACCACGCCAGCAAGGGCATCGCGTACTTCCGCGAAGTGCCGAGGGCTTCGCGGAACACGCTCACCGTGATGCCGCTGGCTGCCTCGCGGACGATCGCCTCCGCACGCTCGACGAGCGACCGCAGGAAGACCAGCTCCGGGCTGACCCGGACGACGAGCCCGCCTCGGACGGCCGCGTCCACCACGTCGCGAGCGATCCCGGACGCCACGAGCTCCGGGATCGACGGCGGCTGGGCGGGATGCCCGGCGTCGAGCGCCCGGAGCAGCCGTTCGACCTCGGGGTCGTGCTCGTCCGGGCCGCCGCGGTGCGACGGGAGTCGCACCGCGGCGGCCGACCGCTCGACGAGCCCGTCCTCGACCAGCCGATCGAGGAGCGCGTCGACGAGCG
>DASQTT010000296.1:0-5655 GCA_035641735.1 Actinomycetota bacterium
GAGCGTGGCGTTGGCCACGAGCTTGGCCGAGGCGCCGGCGCCCAGCGGTCCGACGTGGACCGGGGAGCCCAGGGCCGACAGCAGCGGCTTCCAGCGTTCGAAGAGCTCGTCGGGTCCGCCCACGAAGACGTGGAGCGTGCCGGACTCGGCTTCGCCGAGGCTGCCGAGGACCGGGGCGTCCAGCAGCCCGGCCCCGGCCGGCAGGGCCGACGCGAGCCAGCGGATCGCCTCCGGCCCGACGGTCGACATCTCGATCACGGTGGCGCCCCGCGCGCCGCCGGCGGCGAGGCCGTCGGCACCTTCGACGACCGCTCGCAGCGCCTCCGGGTCGGCGAGGACGGTGATCACGGCGTCGGCCTCCCGGGCCGCGTCGCCGGGCGTCGCCGCCCGCGTGGCTCCGGCGGAGAGCAGCGGCTGCGCCTTCGACCGAGTCCGGTTCCAGACCGCGACCTCGTGCTTCGCTTCGAGGAGCCGTCGCGCGATCCTGCTTCCCATCGCGCCCAGCCCGATGACGGCCACCCGGCTCACCTCCTCATCATCGTCGGGCGTGTGTCGTACGACACGTCCGTCGCGTGGCGAAGGTCACGCCGGCGTCGTGTCGGGGCGCACCGACCGGCCGGCGCGGCTCTCGTAGCGTCGCCCCATCAGGCAACCGAGGAGGGCGACGATGATCACGGGAGACATGGCGCGGGAGCAGATCGCCGATCGTGTGCGCGAGGCCGACGCCTTCCGCCGGTCCCGGACGACCCGCAGGGGCTCGCAGCTGGAGCGGCGTTCCACCGCCCGCAGGGTGTATCGGGGCTTCGTGACGGTGCTCGCCGGCCCGTTCCGCCACTGAGCCGACCGAGGCGGGACGAAACCGGAGCCGGGACGAAGGGCCGCAACCCCCCTTCGTCCCGGTTCCGTTCTCCGGTGGGGCTAGGCTCGCGCTCCGCTTCTCGGCTTGAGCCCGACGCCCCTCAGTTCTCGCCCTGGTCGCGGGTGAAGCCGAGCTCCCCGTCGAATTCCTGCAGCTTCTCGATGTGCATCCATCGGTGCTGCTGGCTGATCGCGACGAGGAGCTCGTGGACGTCGTTGTCGGAGAGGTCGCCGGGACTCTCCTTGATGATGAACCGGCACCGATAGTGGTCGACGGTGTCGGTGATGGCGCCGGTCGGCGGGAACACCTTCGTGCCTCGCGAGGACACCAGCTTCAGCGACAGCGGCGTCTCGTGCGTGAGCTCCATCAGTGACGCGCCCAGCTCGTTGGGACCCATCGGGGACTCGATGAACACGTCCATGCCGACGACGGCACGCGAGTGCGGTTTCACGTAGTCGATGTCGTCCGACAGTCTCGGCAGCACGAGCGGCCGGTGCTCTCGGACGGTCCACGCTTCGGGGCGCCGTCCCAGGTTTCGCACGATCGCCTCGGTGTACGCCGTCGTCGACGCCCCGTTCCCGTACCCGACGACGTCCCCGGTGAGGACACCGTCCTCGAGCGTCACCAGCACGGCGTGCTCGATCGCATCGGCCTCGTCGAACAGTTCGAGGTAGCGCAGCATCAGGACCGCCGACAGGATCAGGGCCGTCGGGTTGATCACATCCTTGCCGGCGTACTTCGGCGCCGACCCGTGGACGGCCTCGAAGATCGAGACCTCGCTGCCGATGTTCGCGCTGGGCGCGAAACCGAGGCCTCCGACCAGGGCGCTGGACAGATCGGACAGGATGTCGCCGTTCATGTTCGTCATCACCAGGACGTCGAACTGCTCGGGGCGCTTCACCAGCTGGTGGGCGCAGTTGTCCACGATCAGGTGCCAGGCCTCGACGTCCGGGTACTCCGGAGCGACCTGCTCGAACGCGCGCTTCAGCGTGCCCTCCGACAGCTTCATGATGTTGGCCTTGGTCGCGCAGGTGACCTGCGTCCGATGCTCGCTGCGCGCGTACTCGAACGCGAAGCGCGCGATCTTCTCCGAGCCCTTGACCGAGATCAGCTTCAGGGCCTCGGCGACCCCCGGCGTCTGGAGGTACTCGATCCCGGCGTAGAGGTCCTCGACGTTCTCACGGACGATCACGAGATCGACGCCGCGTCCGCTGTAAGGGGTGGTCACGCCCGGGAGCTCGCGGACGGGGCGGACGTTCGCGTACGTCTCGAACAGCTTGCGGAGCGTCACGTTCGCGCTCTTCTCGCCGAAGCCGACGGGCGTCTCCAGCGGTCCCTTGAGCATCACCCGCGTGCGCGACAGCGAGGCGATCGTCTCCTCGGGCACGCCCGAGAGCAGCCCCTCCTTGAAGACCTCGGCGCCGGCGCGACACTCCTCCCATTCGATCGGGGCGCCGGCGGCCTCCACGATCCGTCTGGCGGCGGTCGTGACCTCGGGACCGATCCCGTCGCCGGGTACCAGGGTCACGGGGATCCGTCGGTCGGTCGCGGTCGCCACGGGTGTCTCCTCGAGGTCGGGAGGCGCCATCGTATCGGCGCGACGCCGGACGACGTTCAGGCCGTCAGGCGATCAGGCGCCGAACGACGTCGCGGTCCGGACCCCACTCCGAGGCCATCGCCGGCAGGCTCCGGTATAGCGGCACGTCGTAGCGAGCGGCCACGTCGGCGAGCGGCGCGCCGTGCGCGCTCGCCGGATCGGAGGCAGAGAAGAGCGCCAGGATCTGGCCGAATCGCGCACGCCATCCCGCCGTGCCGATCAACACGCGTCCGTAGCCCTCCACGACCCCGAGCACCAACCCGTGCCGGCCGCCCGATGTGTCCGCGTCGATCTCCCAGATCGAGCGGCCGGGCTCGTCGCTCAGCTCGGGGAGGGAATGCAGCGCGTAGAAGCCGCATTCACACTCGGCCGCCGGGGAGCCCATCGGATGGGGAGCTCTCGACATCTTCCATCCGAGCATCCCGCGGCGGCCCAGGCAGGCCGCCTCGTTCTCCTCGGGGCTCCACCGGACCGGTCCGCGCCACGGCGAGAGTAGGTCGACGGCCGGACCGACGCGCCACCACCGGAAACCTCGGACCGAACCGATCAGCGGGAGGGGGTCGTCCGTCATGGCATGTGGCTCACGCGGGTTGTTCGGAGGGCTCCCGAGCGGGCGCCGGCTCCTCGAGCGGCGCCCGCTCGGGCTCCGCGTCCGGGATCAGCTCGACCTCACGGACGATCTTGCCGATGTCCACGCGCGCTCCCGTCCGTCATCCCTCGGTGCCGGTTCCGCCCTCCGCGATCCGGCCTCGCCAGGCCCCGGTCTCGGTCCCACGAGACTCGATCACGTCCTTGAAGCGCTCGAGATCTCCGTCGACGCGCCGTCCGACGATCCCCAGCGCGTCGCCGGCCTTCTCGACGAACCCCTCCGGGTCGTACCCCATCGAGACCGTGACGTTGGTCCGGTTCTCCTCGAGCGGCTCGAACCGCACGGAGCCCTCATTGTCGGGCTCGCCGAAACCGACCCAGGCGATCTCCCGATCCGGCTCCTGCCGGACGATCTTCGCGTCCCACTCCTTGCGCACGCCGGCGATCTCCGCCACCCAATGCAGGGTCTGATCGTCGAGCTGCTCGAGTCGTTCGACGCCCTCCATGAACCGAGGGAACTCCTCGAACTGCGTCCATTGGTTGTAGGCGGTCCGAACCGGCACATCCACCTCGATCGAACGCTGGATCCTCTCCATGCGACACCTCCACGCGACACCCCGAGGACGCTCCTCGTCGGCCTACCGTGGGCATACCCGGCGTTTCGCGCCTGTACACCGGCGTTTGTCGCGACCCGACTCGGGGTACTCCGCGTCTGCCCCCCAACCATGAGTGCTTCCGCTGGAACCAGAACGGTCCGATCCGGCCGGCCGGCACCGGCCCCCGGCGTCGCGTGGTTCGCCGAGCCGCCGGTCCACCGGACGAGCCGGAGCCGCCGCGCGATCCTCGTTACGTCGGTCTCGGTGGGGCTGGCGTTCCTCTCGGTCGCGGGCGCGGTCGTCGCGCTCTACGCGACCACCGAGCTGCCGCAGATCCCCCCGCCCCCGCAGGCGTCGGTCCTGCTCGACCGGGAAGGCCACGAGATCGCGAAGCTCCACGCCGGGATCGATCGGACGCTCATCCCCTTCCGTGAGATGCCGGAGTCACTGCGCCTGGCGGTCGTCGCGGCCGAGGACGGCGACTTCTACCGGCACGACGGCCTCGATGCCTCCGCGATCGCCCGTGCGACCTGGACCGACCTCACGACCGGCTCGCTCAGCCAGGGCGGATCGACGATCACGCAGCAATACGTGAAGAACGTCCTCACCGGGACCGAGCGCTCGATCACCCGCAAGGTGCACGAGGCGATCCTGGCGCTGAAGCTCGAGCGCGGGTGGACGAAGGACGAGATCCTCGAGGGCTACCTCAACACCGTGTACTTCGGCCACGGAGCCTACGGCGCCCAGGCGGCCGCCCGCACGTACTTCGGCATCGACGCGAAGCGCCTCACGCTCCTCCAGTCGGCGCTGCTGGCGGGGCTGATCGCCGCGCCGTCGGAACGCGACCCCTTCCACCACCCCGATCGTGCGCGGGAGGCGCGGAGCTACGTGCTCGACCGCCTCGTCGCGGTCGGCGCCTTGGAGCCGGACCGGGCCGACGCGCTCCGCGAGCGGCCGCTCCGGCTGGCGCCGGAGCGCCACGTCTCCTCCGAGGCCGAGCACTTCTTGGAGTTCGTGCGGCAGGGTCTACTGTCGGGCTACGGTGCCGACGCCCTGTACCGCGGGGGACTGCGCGTCCGTACGACGATCGATCTCGGCTGGCAACGCGGCGCCGAGCAGGCGGTGGCCCGGCACCTGTCCCATCGGGGCGACCCCGAGGCCGCCCTCGTGGCGATCGACCCACGGACGGGCGCGATCAGGGCGATGGTCGGCGGTCGGAACTTCCGCGCGAGCGAGTTCAACCTCGCGACGCAGGGCCTGCGGCAGGCGGGCAGCGCCTTCAAGCCGTTCGTGCTCCTCGCGGCCCTGGAGCAGGGGATCTCGCCGCTCGAGCTCCGCTCCGGGCCCTCGCAGCTCGCGATCCCCGACCCGTTCTGTGAGACGGGCGGCGCCCCGTGGATCGTGTCGAACGCGGGCGACCAGTCGGCCGGGACGATGTCGATCGAGCAGGCCATGGCGGGCTCGGTGAACACGATCTTCGCGCAGCTCACCGTCGAGGTCGGCCCCGAGTCGGTCGCCGACGTGGCCCGGCGGCTGGGTATCCACGGTCGACTGAAGCCCGTGTGCTCGATCGGCCTCGGTACCTCGGAGGTCACGGTCCTCGACATGACGTCGGCGTTCGCCACGCTGGCGGCGGAGGGCGTGTTCGTCCAGCCACGCGCGGTGGAGCGTGTCACCGGGCCCCACGGCTCGGTGGTCCAGGCCTCGCCCGGCGGGATCGCCCAGCTCGGCGTCCAGGTCGTGTCGGCGCAGGACGCACTCGCGACCACGCGCGTCCTCCAGGGCGTGATCGAGCACGGGACCGGGACGCGCGCGGGCCTTCCCGGCCGCCCCGCGGCCGGGAAGACCGGGACCGCGGAGCGATCCACCGACGCCTGGTTCTGCGGCTACGTGCCGCAGCTCGCGACGTGCGTCTGGGTGGGATATCCGAAGCGTGCGCGTCCGATGGAGAACGTCGGCGGTTACCCCTCCGTGTACGGCGGGACGATCCCGGCCGAGATCTGGCAGGACTTCAT
>DASQTT010000297.1:0-2045 GCA_035641735.1 Actinomycetota bacterium
CATACGGCCATCCTTCAGGGCGTCACCAACCCCCATGTTCACCACGACCTTCTCCAGGCGCGGCACCTGGTTCGGGTTGGCGAAGCCCAGCTCCTGCTGCAGCCGGGTCCGGATCTCCTGGTTGAAGCGCTCCTTCAGGCGGGGGGTCGGCTGATCGCTCATTGGTCTACCCCGCACTTGCGGCACACGCGGAACTTCGAGCCGTCGCCCTCGATGCGGTAGCCGACCCGCGTCGGCTGGCCACACGAGTTACACACCAGCATCACGTTCGAGATGTCGAGGTACAGCTCGGTGTCGATGATCCCGCCCTGCTGGAGCTGGGAGCCGCTCGTCGAGCGCTTGCCCGACGTGCGCTGGTGCTTCTTGGCCATCGCCGCACCCTCGACCATCACGCGCCCGTCGCGCGGAAGCACGCGGATCACGCGGCCGGTGTGGCCGGCGCTCTTGCCGGTCATGACCTTCACGGTGTCGTCCTTATGGATGTTCACGCCTGGCATGTCACAACACCTCCGGGGCGAGCGAGATGATCTTCATGAAGCGACGTTCGCGGAGCTCACGCGCGACGGGTCCGAAGATGCGCGTGCCGCGAGGGTTCTTCGAGTCGGCCGTCAGGATCACCACCGCGTTGTCGTCGAAACGGATGTACGAGCCGTCCGGACGGCGTCGCTCCTTGGCGGTCCGAACGACGACGGCCTTGACGACCTCGCCCTTCTTGACCCCGCCGCCGGGCAGGGCGTCCTTCACCGAGCCGACGACCACGTCGCCGACGTGCGCGTACCGGCGGCCGCTCCCGCCGAGCACGCGGATCACGAGGACCTCCTTGGCCCCGGTGTTGTCCGCCACCTTGCAACGCGATTCCTGCTGGATCACTACTTGGCCCTCTCCACGATCTCGACCACCCGCCAGCGCTTGCTCTTGGAGGTCCGTCGCGTCTCCATCAGCCGAACGGTGTCGCCGACGTGCGCGTCGTTCGTCTCGTCGTGCGCGGCGAGCTTGTTCGAGCGCGCGACGGTCTTCTTGTAGAGCGGGTGTCGCACGCGCCGGTCGATCCGGACGAGCACGGTCTTGTCCATCTTGTCGGACACGACGACGCCTACCCGGACCTTGCGCCGGGTCCGGTCCCCCGCCGAGCCCTCCGGCCCCGTCCGCGCCGGGATCGCCGACGCGGCGGCCTCCCCGAGCGTGGCGTCGGGCGTGGTCTCGTCCGTCACGGTCTCTTCGGGTCGTTCGCTCATGATGCCTCCACCTCGGCCCCCGGGGCCTCGTTCCGCTGCTCGGATGCGCGTTCGCTCATGATCGTGAGGATCCGCGCGATCTCGTGCCGCACGTCCTTGATCCGCATCGGGTTGTCGAGCTGCCCTGTCGCGAGCTGGAACCGCAGGTTGAACAGCTCTTCCTTGTCGGACTCGAGCCGCTCGAAAAGCTCCTCGTCGCCGAGGTCTCGTAGCTCCTGGACGGTTGCCATCACTCCATCCCCCCGATGCCTGCGCGCGTGATGAACTTGCTCTTGATCGGGAGCTTGTGCGCGGCCCGCGACATCGCCTCGCGCGCGAGCGGCTCGGAGACCCCGGACAGCTCGAACATCACGCGGCCCGGCTTGACGACGGCGACCCAGCCCTCCGGGTTGCCCTTGCCCGAGCCCATACGGGTCTCCGCGGGCTTCTTCGTCACGGGCTTGTCGGGGAAGATGTTGATCCAGACCTTTCCGCCGCGGCGGATGTGGCGCGTGATCGCGACACGGGCGGCCTCGATCTGGCGGTTCGTGATCCACGCGGCCTCGAGCGCGACCAGGCCGTAGTCGCCGAAATGCACCTCGGTCCCGCCCTTGGCGCGACCGCGCCGACGGCCTCGATGCACCTTGCGGTGCTTGACCTTCTTCGGGGCGAGCATCAGGGCTTCGCCTCCCCGTCCGGTGCCGCGGGCGTCTCGGACGCGGGTGGTGCACCGCCGTCCGAAGGTCCGGCGCCCTCGGCGGGCTCGTTCGTCACGGTCTCGGGGGCCGCTCCATCGGTGGCGGCCGCGCCGGCAGCCGTCTCATCGGTGGC
>DASQTT010000298.1:0-3173 GCA_035641735.1 Actinomycetota bacterium
CGCCTCGCCCGCCTCGGCGATCCGATCCCGCAGCCGCGTGTTGGCGACCACACCGCCGCCGAGGAGCACAGTGCGCACGCCAGTTTCATTTGCCGCCTGGATCGTCTTCGACACCTGCACGTCGACGATCGCCTCCTGGAACGAGGCGGCGACGTCCGCGGCGTTCACGTCCCGATTGGCCGCCTGCTCCCCGCGGAGGTAGCGGAGCACCGCGGTCTTCAGGCCGCTCATCGAGAAGTCGAGGTCGCCCGAATCCTCCATCGCTCGGGGGAACCGGATCGCAGCGGGATCGCCCTTACTCGCGAGGGCGTCCAGCGCCGGACCGCCCGGGAACCCGAGGCCCAGGAGCCGCGCCACCTTGTCGAAGGCCTCGCCGGCGGCGTCGTCCAGCGTCTGGCCGAGGAGCTCGTGGCGGTGGAGCTCCGGGACGTGGACGAGCATCGTGTGTCCACCCGAGACGACGAGCGCCACGTAGGGCGGCTCCAGGTCGCGGTGGACGAGGAAGTTGGCCCAGATGTGACCCTCGAGGTGGTTCACGCCGATCAGCGGCGTCGCCGTCGCGAGGGAGACGGCCTTGGCGGCGGCGATCCCCACCAACAGCGCCCCCACCAGGCCGGGCCCGACCGTGACGGCGACCCCGTCGAGGTCGCGGAACCGCACGCCGGCCTCCGCCAGCGCGCACTCCATCAGCGGGTTGAGGGTCTCGACGTGAGCGCGGGCGGCCACCTCCGGGACGACGCCGCCGAACCGCTCGTGCAAGTGCTCCTGGCGCGCGACGAGGTTCGAGCGGATCCGGAACGTGTCCTCGACGACGGCGACGGCGGTCTCGTCGCAGGACGTCTCGATGCCGAGTGTGATCACGCGGGCCGCACGCCCTCGGGGAGCGAGTCCTCGATCTCGTCGAGCCGCCGACGGTAGGCCTGCGTGCGCACGTCGTCGGTCCACATGATCAGCGCGTCCTCCTGGACCTCCTGGTAGTAGTTCCGGCGGATCCCCACGGGGCGGAACCCGAACCGCGCGTAGATCCGCTGCGCGGCCCAGTTCGTGACGCGCACCTCGAGGGAGATCGCGCGGGCGCCCATCTCGATGCCCTGCGCGATCAGCTCGGTGAGCAGGCGCGTCGCGACGGAGTGGCCCTGGTGCATCGGATCGACGGCGACGTTCGTGATGTGCGCCTCGTCGCCGTAGCAGATCAGGCCGCCGTAGCCGACCACCTCCTTGTGCTGTCGTGCCACGAGGTAGCACCGGTTGCTCGAGTCGGCGATCTCGGCCGCGAAGAGGTTCGGGCTCCAGGGACGTGCGTAGACGCGGCGCTCGATCGCCAGGACCCCACGGAGGTGTCGCCGGCGCATCCGGGTCACCTCAAGCGCCGAGACCTCGGTCCCTCCGGTCCCACGCGATCTCCGCATCCGATCTCCTCACGTACAGCGGCGTCACCTCGTGGAGCCGGTCGTGCTCCTCCCGAAGGAACCGAGGCACCGCCAGTTCGGCGAGCGCCGCCGCCTCGGGGTGCGCCCGGATCGCCGAGGCGATCTCCACGCGGCTCCCGAGCTCCTCGAGGTGGTTCCGATACAGGATGGCACCGTCCCCGACGGCAAGCATCTCTCCGGGGATCGTCTCCAGCTCCGCGCAGAGATGGTCGGGGGTGGCCACCGTGTAGTCGTGTCCGCGAACGACACCGCCCGGGAGGGAACGGTAGATCGCGTAGAAGACCTCGCCTCGGCGGCCGTCGACGACCGCGACGATCAGCTTGTGCGTGTGCCGGACGGCGAAGGCGAGCGCGTCCAGGCTCGTGATGCCCACGATCGGCACGGCGAGGACCTGGGCGAGCGTCTTCGCCGTCTCCACGCCGACGCGGAGGCCGGTGAACAGGCCGGGTCCGATCCCGACGGCGATGCCGCCGACCTGGGACAACCGAACGCCGGTCCACTCGAGGAGCTGGTCGAGCGCCGGTGTGACGGCTTCCTGCCTGGCCTGCCCGGCGAGCGAGATGCTGCCCACGATCTGCCGGTCCGAGCCGATCGCCACGGAAGTCTGCGGCGTCGAGGTCTCGATCGCGACGACGATCATTCCGCCTCACTCCCGGCCGCGTCGTCGGAGACGTCCATCCAGGGCCGCAGCGCCTGCTCCAGGCGCTCCCACCGGGCGACCCACGCGCGGCCGCCCGGCTGGATCGAGATCCGGCGAGCTTCGGTGTCGGGATCCCGGGTCGTGAGCTCGATCCGGAGAAGATCGCCGGGGAGGAGATCCTCCACGGCGTCCCCCCACTCCACGAGAAGGACCCGGTCGGGACCTCCGACCTCGTCGAGCCCGAGGTCGACGACGTCCTGGACGCGGTCGAGGCGATACACGTCCACGTGGGCGACGCCGAGCCGCCCCGTGTACTCGCGGATCAGCGTGAAGGTCGGGGAGGAGACGTGCTCCTCGACACCCAGCCCGGTCCCGATCCCCTGGACGAGGGTGGTCTTGCCGGCCCCGAGATCTCCGGTGAGGACGACGGTGTCTCGAGGGTCGAGCAACGCGGCGAGCGTCCGGCCGACGTCCCGCGTTTCGTCCGCGGTCTCGGTCCGCAGCTCGATGCGCATCCTCAGAAGAGCTCCAGCTGTTCCTCCGGCGCCGGTTCCGCCTCCGGCACCGTGACGCGCACCGATTGCGCGATGGGCTCGGGTCGCGCGACTCGTTCGGGTTGCGCGACGCGCTCCCGTGGCTCCACGGGCTCAGGAGGCGTGACCCGCTCGGGCGCCCGATCGACGGTGGCGAGGGTGTCGCGAACCAGCTCGAAGTCCTCGCGGAGCTCTCCGAACTGACGCGAGCGCTCGCCGCCGCCGCGCAGGATCGCGGCGGGATGGTACGTGGGGATCACCGTCCGGCCGTGCCAGGGATAGGCGGTCCCGCGCATCCTGGTGATGCCCTGCCGGGTGTTCAGCACGAACTTCGTCGCGAAGTTGCCCAGCGTGACGATCACCCGCGGCTGGATCAGCGAGACCTGCTCGACGAGCCAGGGCGTGCACGCCTCGATCTCGTCGTCCTGCGGATCGCGGTTCCCCGGCGGGCGGCACTTCAGGATGTTGCAGATGTAGACATCCGCGCGTTCGACGCCGACCACCTCGTTCAGAAGGCGGGTGAGGAGCTGGCCGGCGGCTCCGACGAAGGGCTCACCCTGCTTGTCCTCG
>DASQTT010000299.1:0-2238 GCA_035641735.1 Actinomycetota bacterium
GGCGGAGCGGCGGCTGGCCGCGATCGTGCGCTCCTCCGGCGACGCGATCTACAGCGTCACCGCCGACGGCCTGATCGAGGCGTGGAACCCCGCCGCCGAGCGCCTCTTCGGATACCGGGCCGAGGAGATCGTGGGCCGCCACGTTCGGACCACGGCCCCCCCGGAGCGGTACGAGGAGGTCCAGCACAACATCGATCGGGTGCTCCGCGGGGAGGCGGTCCAGGAACTCGAGACGGTCCGTCTGGCGAAGGACGGCCGCCGCATCGACGTCGCGCTGACGATCTCCCCGGTGTTCGATCCCGACGGCTCGGTCACGGGGATGAGCTCGATCGGGCGGGACATCAGCGAGCGGATCCGCGCTGAGCGCTGGACCCACGCGCTGTCGGAGCTCTCGCGCGGGCTCGAAGACGTCACGTCGATCGAGGCGCTCTTCGAAGCCGCCCTCGACGCCTTGCAACGCACGCTGCAGGTCCCGCAGGCCGGCTTCCTGATGACGGACGACGACGGGACGGCGCGCTTCCGTGCCTGGCGGGGGCTCTCGACGAAGCTCCGCGAGGCGCTGGAGCGGTTCGACCTCTCCGAGACCGACGACGTGGTGACGGTGCCAGACGTCGACCTCGACGGGCGGCTGTCGGACGATCGGAAGCGGTTCGAACGTGCCGGCGTCCGGAGCCTGATCCGGATCCCGCTCACGCATCTCGGCTCCCCGATCGGCGCGGCGGTCGTGTGCTTCGACCGCCCTCGGATGCTCACGGCCGACGAACTCGATTTCTCCATCGGCCTGTGCGGCCAGGTGAGCATCGCGATCGCCCGGCTCCGCGCCGAGCAGAGCCTGGCCGCCGTGCAGAACACGCTCCGGTTGCTCACGGTGAGCGCGGGGGACGGGATCACGATCCAGGACGAGGACGGGGTCCTGCTCTACGCGAACCTCTCGGCCGCGCGTCTCACGGGTTTCGACTCGGTGGAGTCCTTCATGGCGGCGGATCCCCGCGATCGCGTGGGCGCATGGGAGATGTTCGACGAGGAAGGCCGGCCCATGAAGGTCGAGCGCCTCCCGGGGCGCCGCGTGCTCGCCGGCGGCGAACCGGAGGCCGAGGCCGTGATGCTGGTGCGTGACCGGAACACCGGCCGCTCGTTCTGGTCGCTGGTGAAGTCGACCGCCGCACTCGACGAGCGGGGCGAGGTCCGGTACGCGGTCAACATCTTCCACGACATCACCACCCAGAAGGAAGCGGAGCTCACGTCGCAGCTCCGTGCGATGCGGATGACGCAGCTCTACGGGATCACCGCCACGCTGTCGTCCACGCAGGACGCTCAGGTGGTCGCCGAAGCGCTGGCGGACATGACCGTGACGGCGTTCGGCGCGAGCCGGGGCGGGGTCGTCGTCCGCGGAGAGGACGGGACGACCCTCGAGACGGTTGCGTCGCGCGGGTTCGCCGACGACGTGCTCGACCAGTGGAAGCGATTCACGCTGGATCGACGCACCCCCGTGGGGCAGGCCGTCCTCACGAACGAGCCCGTGCTGATGCAGGATCGTCAGACGTGGATCGAGCGTTATCCGGATCTCGACGGGGAGACCCTGCCGGCGGCCGCGGCGTCGATCCCGCTCGACATCGGCGGCCGCGCCATCGGCGGGCTCACGCTGAGCTACGACGAGCCGCGATCGTTCTCCGAGGACGACGTCGGCTTCATGCTGGCCGCCGCGAGGCAGGGCGCGCAGGCTCTGGAGCGGTCCCGGGTGGAGGCAGGACGTCGATTGGTGCAGGCGCGACTCTCGATCCTGGCACGGGCCGGCGATCTCCTCGCGCAGTCGCTCGACTACCAGAAGACACTGGCCGCGGTGACGGACATGGTCGTCCCTCGGCTCGCCGACTGGGCGAGCGTGGAGATCCTGGAGCCCGACGGCGTGATCCGCTCCCTCGCGTTGGCGCACGTCGATCCGGAGCGGGTGGCCGTGGCGAAGGAGTTCCGCCGTCGGCGGCCGCCCGACCTTTCCTCCCCCACGGGGATCGGCCACGTGATCTCGACGGGCCAGCCCGAGCTCGTCCCGGAGGTCACCGAGGAGATGATCTCGTCGATCGAGGATCCCGAGATCCTCGCGCTCGTGAGGGA
Source organism: Actinomycetota bacterium (assembly GCA_035641735.1). Classification (GTDB taxonomy): domain Bacteria; phylum Actinomycetota; class UBA4738; order UBA4738; family HRBIN12; genus JAJNBA01. The sequence continues at coordinate 2,113 of DASQTT010000299.1, forward strand.
CCTCCAGCTGCGCTCGGCGATGGTCGTGCCGCTGCGGGCCCGTGGCCGCACGCTCGGGGCGATGTCGTACATCTGGGCGGAGTCCGACAACCACTACACCGCGGCCGACCTCGAGTTCGCGCAGAC
>DASQTT010000300.1:0-3694 GCA_035641735.1 Actinomycetota bacterium
ATCTGCGCCTGGATCGAGACGTCCAGGGCCGAAACAGGCTCGTCGCAGACGATCAGCTTCGGACGGAGCGCCAGCGACCGAGCCACGCCGATCCGCTGCCGCTGCCCGCCGGAGAACTCGTGCGGATAGCGGTTGTAGTGCTCGGGATTGAGTCCCACGAGCTCCATGAGCTGCTGGACCTCCGCCTTGATCCGGCTCTTCGGCACCGTCCCGTGCAACCGGAACGGCTCGCCCACGATCGAGCCGATCGTCTTTCGAGGGTTCAGGGACGCGTACGGGTCCTGGAAGACCATCTGCATGTCTTCGCGGAGCTCCTGCAGGTGTTTGCCCTTGAGCTTCGTGATGTCGTGGCCGTCGAACCAGATCCGGCCCTCGGTCGGGTCGTAGAGGCGCATCACGACGCGGGCGAGGGTGGACTTCCCGCAGCCGGTCTCCCCCACGAGGCCCACGGTCTGCCCGGGGTAGATCTCCAGGTCGACGCCGTCGACCGCGTGGACGTTGCCCACGTGATGCTGGAACAGGATCCCCTGCGTGATCGGGAAGTACTTCTTGATCCCCTCGACCTTGACCAGCGGCTCGCCCGATGGCGCGGGTGGCGATGCCGGAACCGGCTCGGCCTGCACGCTCATCGCCGGGCCAGGACCTCCTCCTCGCGGATGCGTTCCTTGTCCGCGAGGGTCAGGTGGCAGGCGGCCGCGTGATGGCCGTCCACGGGCAGCAGCACCGGCACGTCACGGTCGCATGGGTCGAACCGGTACGGGCACCGGGGATGGAACGGGCAACCGGGAGGCACCTGGATCAGGGACGGCGGGAGGCCGCGGATCGGGTTGAGGCGCTCCTTCTTCTCCTCGTCGAGCCGGGGGATCGACCTCAGCAGCCCCCACGTGTACGGGTGCAGGGGCTTGTAGTAGATGTCGTCGGTGTTGCCGAACTCGGCGGCTTTCCCCGCGTACATCACCATGATGTTGTCGCAGTGCTCGGCCACGACCCCCAGGTCGTGGGTGATGATGATGACGGCCGCGTTGAACTCCGACTTCAGCCGGTCGATCAGGTCCAGGATCTGTGCCTGCACCGTCACGTCCAGCGCGGTGGTGGGCTCGTCCGCGATCAGGACGTCCGGGTTCAGGGCCAGCGCCATCGCGATCATCGCGCGCTGGCGCATGCCGCCCGAGAACTCGTGCGGGTACTGGTCCGCGCGATCCTTCGGATGCGGGATGTTGACCTTCGCCAGCATCTGAACGGCCTGGTCCATCGCTTCCTGCTTCGAGATGTCCTGGTGCTCCAGGATCGACTCGGCGATCTGGTAGCCGACCTTGTAGAAAGGATGCAGCGACGTCATCGGGTCCTGGAAGATCATCGAGATCTTCGCGCCGCGGATCGTCCGCATCTCGTCCCGGGGCAGGGTCAACAGGTCCTGACCCTGGAAGACCACCTCGCCCGAGATGTTCGCCTGCTTCCGCGTGATCAGGCCCATCACCGTGAGGGAGCTCACGCTCTTCCCGGAGCCCGACTCCCCGACGATGCCGAGGGTCTCCCCCGGCGACAGCGAGTAGCTCACGCCGTCGACCGCCTTCACCAGGCCGTCGTCGGTCGGGAAATGGACCTTCAGGTCCTTGACCTCGAGCAGCGGCTCCGGCACCTACGTGTACCTCACCCGTGGGTCGAGGAAGGCGTAGGCCACGTCCACCACGAGGTTCGCGATTGCGATGATGAACGCACCGAGGATCGTCACGCCCATCACCATCGGGAAGTCGTTCGACGCGATCGAGCGGACGGCCAACTGGCCCACGCCCGGGAGGCCGAAGACCGTCTCGGTGATGAACGCGCCGCCGAGGAGCAGGCCGACGTCGAGCCCGAGCATCGTCACGACGGGCGTGAGGGCACCGCGCAGACCGTGCTTGTAGATCACCCGGCGCTCCGAGAGGCCCTTCGCCCGGGCCGTCCGGATGTAGTCCTCGTTCATCGTCTCGATCAGGTTGCCGCGCACCATCCGGGCGTAGAACGCGGCATTGATGTAGGCCAGCGAGATCCACGGGAGCAGGAACCGGCCCTCCGCGGCAGCGCGCAGGGCACCACCCCAGCCGTTGTAGCCGATCGGGATGCCGCTCGACGGCGCCAGCTCGAGCTTGTACCAGAAGACGTACAGGAGCAGCTGTGCCAGCCAGAAGATCGGCATCGACACGCCGACGATCGCGAAGATCATCGCGGCCCGGTCGGCGATCGATCTTCGCCGAACCCCGGAGAGGATCCCGATCGGGATCCCCAGGAGCAGCCAGACGGCGGCGGCGCCGATCGCGAGGATCCCCGTGATCGGGATCCGCCTGCCGAGCTCCTCTTTCACCGGCACGAAGTTGCCGTAGGAGTAATACGGCCCGTCCGGCGGCTCGGCGTCGAGCCAGAACCCCGGGAGCGGGATGAACCCGCGGAGGAACCGCCAGTACTGCACGTAGATCGGCTTGTCGAGTCCGAACGCCACCCGGGCGTTCTCGATCTGTTCCGGCGTGGTCGTCCGGCCGACCGCTCGACGCGCCGGATCGCCGGCCGGGAGCTTCACGAAGATCAGGAACGTGAGGAGCGAGACGATCACGATCACCAGCAGCAGGAAGAGCACCCGCCGAACGAGGTACCTGCCCACGTCGTCGCCTCCTCCGAACGGTGAGGGGGCCGCCTGGGCGACCCCCTCGATCCGTTCCTCGCTGCCGCTTACCCCTCTTCGGTGTTGCCGGGCACCGCCATCTCGTCGAACGCGGCCAGTGCGCCCCACTGGTCGAACGAGTAGTTCTGAACGTTCTCGGAGATGATGTCGATGCTGTTATCGAACAGGTACGGCACCCACGGAACGATCTCCTCCATGATCTTCTTGTCGAAGTCGGCCCAGCACTGGAACCGTTCCGGTCCTGGGTCGAGCGCCGCGCACGCCTCGGAGTCCTCGTCCACCGATGGGACCTCGGTGACGTCGTAGCCCCATTCCTGGAGCTGCTCCGATGAGGCTCCAAGGAGCGAGTAGTTGCAGCAGCTCTCCCAGAGGCCCGCCGAGGTGAACAGGGGCTCACCGAACGTGACGCCGTCCGGGTAGTCCTTGATCCAGCCCGGTGCCGCGCAGAGCGCGTGATGGGAGTTCGCGTCGTTGCACTTGTTGTACATCACGCCGCGCTCGAGCTGCTTGACGTCGAGCGTCATGCCCAGCGGCTCGAGGTTCTGGCTCAGGAGCGCGGTCTGCTCGGGGTACGGGTCCTCGCGGTCGGAGATCGTGAGGATGTTCTCGCACACGGGATCGTCGCAGACCCCGTCCTGGTCCGAGTCGTAGGCGGACTGGGCCATCTCCTCCTTCGCCTTCTCGATGTCCCCGGACGAGTTCGTCGTCAGATACGGGTCGTAGTCGGCCAGGAGGTTGTCCTCGATCGCGTCGATGAACGCGTGACCCGCGATCTCGCCCGTCGACGGACCACCTCGCAACTGCCGCCACCCCTGCTTGTCGAACGCCCAGTTCACGGCCTTGCGGACGTGGACGTCGTCGAACGGAGGCATGGCGAGGTTGAACGAGACGTAGCGAACGGCGTCGGCGCTGTAGATGTTGATCCGGTCCTCCAGATCCGGGTTCGTCTGGTACTCGCGGATCTTCTCGGGCGGCACGGCGCCGTCGACCACGAAGTCCAGGTCGCCGGCGGCCACCTGGTTGTAGAGGTCGTCGTTG
>DASQTT010000301.1:0-2527 GCA_035641735.1 Actinomycetota bacterium
ATCCGGTCGAGCGCGACGAGGGCACCGCGACCCGTCGCGGCGTCGCGGCCGAACGACCCGCCGAGACCGACGGGCTTGCCGGTGATCACCGCGGGGGAGTCGCCCCGGGACTTCGAGTACTCGTCGTACATCCAGGCCATCTCCCGAGGGCCCGTGTTCACGTCGGGCGCGGGGATGTCGCGGAAGGGGCCGACCACCATCTCGATCGCAGAGAAGAAGGAGCGACAGAGCCGTTCGAGCTCGCTCGCGGACAGCGCCTTCGGATCCACGCGCACCCCGCCCTTCGCCCCGCCGAAGGGGACGTCCAGGAGCGCCGTCTTCCAGGTCATGAGCGCCGAGAAGCAGCGGAACTCGTCGAGGGAGGCGTTCGGGTGGAACCGCAGTCCGCCCTTGAACGGGCCGCGTGCTCCGTTGTGCTGGATCCGCCATCCCGGGTAGACGTCGAACGAGCCGTCGTCGCGCGAGACGCGAACGGAGACGGCCACCTCCCGGCGGTGGGTCGACAGGACGTTCCTCGCGCCGTCGTCGAGGCCGATGCGGTCGGCGGCCTGTTCCAGGTGGCCCTGGACCGCGCGATAGAGACGACCCGCCGATGAGGCGGATCCGGCATCCCGGTCGCCGGACCACGTGGTCACATCCACGAAGCGGTCAGTCTGGCATGAACGTTGCGCGGAGCGCCAGTGCACCGAGCCGGGACGATGTTCGGGACCGAGGCGGAGCTAGGATGCCGACGACGGTCTCGGGAGGTCGCTGATGGTGGACGTGGAGCGCCTGCGACGACTCCCCCTGTTCGGGGACCTCGATCATCACGACCTCAGCACGATCGCCCGGCACGTGGGCGAGACGGAGGCGGCGGCCGGTGATGTCCTGTTCGAGCAGGGATCGATCCCCTACGAGCTCTTCGTGGTCGAGGAGGGCACCGCCGAGATCACGAGGGACGGCGAGCGGGTCGGCACGATCGGCCCCGGCGACGTGGTGGGAGAGATGGGCTTGATGCGGCTGCAGCGTCGGACCGCCACCGTGCGCGTGACCACGTCGCTCCGGGCCGTGACGGTGAGCGCCGACGACCTACAGGTGATCGAGGAGGAGATGCCCGAGATCGCCGGCCACCTTCGATCGATCATGGCCGGCCGAGACGCCCCTCCGGCTCCCTGACGTCGCCGGGTTGGAGCCGAAGGCGCTCCACCGCAGGCGCTTTCCGATAGATCCCGACAGAGGGGCGAGAGGCCAAGTGATCTCGGGGAACCGGTTTGGGATGCGGGGCGGGGGGTAAAGAGGCGCCAGCGGTGTTCGGCCCCTCCGGCCGAGCCCGTCCTCAGATGTGCGGCATCGGGGGGTTCGGGGAATCCCACCCCCTCCCCGGACCCTCCGAGCCGCAACTCCCGGCGGTCTCCTCGCCCTCGAACCATGCCTCGGCTACCCTGGCTGCGCTCGCACGGAAGGGGAAGGCATGACCAAGAGGATCCGCAAGGCGGCGCGGCCGCTCGCGTACGGGATGGTCGCCCTGCTGCTCGCCGGATGCGTCAAGGTCGACATGAACCTGGAGGTGTCGCCCCAGAACACCGTCGACGGAGAAGCCGTCCTCGCCGTGGACCAGAGCCTCATCGAGCTGAGCGGCCAGAGCCCGGACCAGCTCTTCCAGGACCTGGATCTCTCCGATCTGCCCGAAGGCGCCACCGTCGAGCCCTACGAGGACGAGGGGTTCGTGGGGCAACAGGTCAACTTCGACGGCGTGCCCCTGTCCGAATTCACCGGCGGCGAGACGTTGGGCGCCTCTGGCGAAGAGCTCTCGATCCGCCGAGTCGGCGACGAGTTCCACGTGGACGGCCGGCTCGACATGAGCGGCGCGGAGTTCACCGGCGGACAGGTCCCCCAGCAGTTCATGGACACGTTCGAGTTCCGGATCGCGATCACGTTCCCCGGGCCCGTGCGATCGTCCACGGGATCGGTCGACGGCAACACGGTGACGTGGGAGCCCCGGATCGGACAGAACACCGAGATCCGAGCGGTGGCGAGCGCGATCCCGTCCGGTGGCTCTCCGTGGCTCCTGATCGCGCTCGTCGCGGCCGGCGCGCTGATCCTCGGCGCCGTCCTCTTCCTCCTCTTGGGCCGGAAACGTCCCGCGCCCGCCGACGGAGTCGTCGATGGTGCGCCGCCCGTCGTCGACGGCGGAGCCGGATCCTCCCAAAGGACGCCGGCCGTCACCCCGACGACGCCGCAGCCCCCACCCCCGCCGCCGGAGGAAGCCGCCCCGCTCCCGCGCGAGCCCGAGACGCCGGCCGCGGAGACCGATGAGGATCAGCCGGCGGACGAGCCGAGACCCCCTTCGGTGCCGCCGGTCTCCGGCTGAGCGACGATCTTCACGGGATCTTCACGGACGTCGTACCTGCAGGCCAAAGCGGTTTCCGGGCCCTCGGAACCCCTCCGGGTGGCTCCCTTTGGCGCACTTCCGGCCAACGCCTTGACCAGCGGCAACGAGTTAGAGATGTTGCGCTGCAACCGATGACTCCGGTTGTTGTCCTCGGGT
>DASQTT010000302.1:0-6166 GCA_035641735.1 Actinomycetota bacterium
CGAGGTCGTCGCGGGCGATCCCACGGCCGGCCAGCGCCTCGTGACGGGCGACGCCGTCAACGTCGCGGCGCGGCTCGAGCAGGCGGCGGGTCCGGGCGACGTCTTGATGGGGGAGTCCACCTATCGCTTGGTGAAGGACGCCGTGGAGGCCGAGGTCGTCCCGGCCCTCTCGGTGAAGGGCAAGGAGGAGCCGCTGCCGGCCTACCGCCTCCTCGCCGTCTCGCAGGGCGTGGCCGGACACGAGCGACACCTCGACTCGCCGATGGTCGGGCGCGCGAAGGAGCTCTCGCTGTTGGAGCACGCGCTCGAGCGCGCGGTCGGCGAGCGGACCTCACACCTCTTCACGCTGATGGGTCCGGCCGGCGTCGGGAAGTCGCGCCTCGTCCATGAGTTCCTGAGCGGTGCGGCGGAAGGTGCGACCGTCCTGCGGGGTCGCTGCCTTTCCTACGGCGAGGGGATCACGCTCTTCCCGCTGGCCGAGGTGATCCACCGGGCGGCGGCGATCGTCGACCACGACCCGCCGGTGGTGGCCCGAACCAAGCTCGAGTCCGCGCTCTCGGGCGCTCTCGAGGCGGAGCGGGCCGCCGGGCTGATCTCGGGCCTCTTCGGATGGGCGGAGCCGGGCGCCACGGAGGACGCGTTCTGGGCCGTGCGGAAGCTGCTCGAGCATCTCGCCCGCGAGCGACCGGTCGTGCTCGTGTTCGACGACATCCACTGGGGAGAGCCCACGTTCCTGGACCTGATCGAGCACCTCGCCGACTGGACGCGTGATGCGGCCGTCCTTCTGTTGTGCATCGCCCGGCCGGAGCTCCTCGAGGTGCGACCGGGATGGGGCGGTGGCAAGTTGAACGCCACGGCGATCCTGCTGGAGCCGTTGCCGGCCGACGATGCCTCTCTCCTCGTCGACAACCTCCTGGGCCGAGCCGACATCCCGAGGGCCGCGCGGGCCCGGATCCTCGATGCCGCCGAAGGCAACCCGCTCTTCGTCGAGGAGATGCTCGCGATGCTGATCGACGACGGGTTGCTCCGGTTCGAGGAGGGATCGTGGCAGTCGGCCGAGGACCTCGCCGACGTGACGGTGCCGCCCACGATCCACCTCCTGCTGGCGGCGCGCCTGGACCGACTCGACGCGGAGGAGCGGAGCGTGATCGAGCGGGGGGCGGTCGAGGGCAAGGTGTTCCACGCCGGTGCCGTCACGACCCTCAGCCCGGAGACGCGCCGCGCCCGGGTCCCGTCGCGGCTGCTCGCGCTGGCGCGGAAGGAGCTGATCAGGCCCGATCGGCCGGAGTTCGCCGGAGAGGACGCTTTCCGCTTCCGGCACCTCTTGATCCGCGATGCGGCGTACCAGGCGATGCCGAAGGAGCAGCGGGCCGAACTGCACGAGCGCTACGCCGACTGGCTGGCCGAGGCTGCGCGCGACCGGATGGCCGAATACGAGGAGATCCTGGCCCATCACCTCGAGCAGGCTTATCGGTACCGGATGGAGCTCGGCGCGGTGGATGAGCAGGCTCGAACGCTCGCCCGCCGGGCGGTCGAGCACCTTCGTTCGTCTGCGGAGCGCGCGGATGAGCGGGGCGACCTGGCGTCGGCACGGGCGTTGCTGGAACGATGCGTCGAGCTCGCGGATGGATCGGACCGAGCGGCCGCGCTCGTCGCACTTGCGGAGCTGCTTCCGGAGCTCGGCGAGTTCACGGAGGCCCACGGCGTCGCCGTTCGGGCCGTGGAGGCAGCCGATGCGGCCGGAGACCACTCCTCCGCCCTTCGAGCCGAGCTCGTTCGGAACTTCTCGAGCGCGTCGATGGATCCGACGCACACGATGGCCCAGGCCCGAGACGAAACTGAGCGCGTGCTGGCCGAGGCAGAACGGCTCGGGGACCAGGACGTTCGCGACCGAGCGGTGCTCGCGCTCGCGCAGGAGCTGTTCTTCCTTGGACAGACCGAAGCGGCGATCGACACGATCGAGCAGCTTTCCGACAGGGCGCCGACGATGCCGAGGCGGATCCGGGTAGATCTTGCGGCTCAGCTCGTGGCCAACGCGTACTTCGGATCGGTCCCGGTCTCGGAAGCGTTCGACGTGCTCGACCGAGCGGCGGACCTCCGGGGGGAAAGCCTCGGCGCCCAGGCCCACGACGCGCGCGTGCGGGGAGCGGTGCTCGGCCTGGCCGGGCGGTTCGGCGAGGCGCACGCATCGTTCGAGGAGGCCGACGCGATCTACGACGAGCTCGGGGTCCCGAGGATGCGCGTCGCAACGAATCAGGTCGTTGGGGAAACGCTCCGCCTCGAGGGACGCCTCGACGAAGCCGAGCGGGTCTTCCGTTACATGTACGAGGCGTACACGTCGATCGGCGAGACCGGGTTCAACTCGACCGTATGCGCCGTGCTCGCCAACGTGCTCAACGATCAGGGACGGTTCGACGAGGCGGAGACGTTCGCGGGGCGGAGCCGAGAGCTGTCGGCGGAGGACGACTTCGCTTCGCAATCGGAGTGGAGGACCGCGCAGGCGCGCGTCTTCGCACACCGGGGTCGCTTCGAAGAGGCGCTCCAGCTCGTGGACGAGGCGCTCGCGATCGCCGGTGGGACCGACTACCTCGACTGGCAAGGGCAGGCGTTCGAGGCCCGCGGGCTCGTCCTCGAGGCGGCGGGCCGCGGCGACGACGCGCGCGCGGCGTACGCGGAGGCGCTCGACCGCTTCGAGCGCAAGGGCAACGTCGTCGCCGCGGCCCGCGTGCGTGATCGGATCAGCGCGCTCGGCTGAGATCTCGTCAGTCGGCCGGGCGACGCACCGAGATCACGATGTTCGCCACCTTCGTCGCGAGCACCCGTTCGCCCTGCTGCAGGTCCTGCGGCACGGCCTCGGGCCCGAGCCGGGACCGATCCGTCGTCCGGTCGGCGAATCCGAGCGTGAGATCCACGTAACCGAGGCCGTGGATCGAGATCGGCTGCACCTCGAGGACCACGGCCTCCTGTTCGCCCATCATCGCCAGGTCAGCGTAGCCGGGCTCGACCGATGCTTCGTTCCGGATGTATACGGGTAGGAGCGGGTGGACCCCGATCGAGGAGGTGGTGGGATGACCCACGAGCGTGGTTGGCCCTGGGAGAACCAGGAAGAGGAGCCGGCCTCCACCGAGACCCCGCAGGAGCGCGAGCAGGGGATGGACTTCCCCAGCCCGGACCCGTGGCGGCCGCAGGGCGACGGTTCGACCGCCGAGACGCCGATGGGCGGTCCGATGTCGGATCCCGCGGTGATGCAGAAGCAGGAGGAGACGCGGCGGCAGGTGGCGTCGGCCGAGAAGTCGGTCGCAGCGCGGAAGCGTTCGGTCGCGAAGAAGGCCGGCGCCCGCAAGACGACCGCCCGCAAGACGACCGCCCGGAAGAAGACAACCGCCCGGAAGTCCGCGGCGAAGAAGTCCACAGCGCGGAAGTCGACGAGGAAGTCGCCGAAGCGCGTGGCCGCCGGGAAGAAGGCCGCCGCAACGAGGAAGCGCACCGGCAGGAAGACGACCGCTCGCAAGACGACGGCGCGCAAGACCACCGCTCGCAAGTCGACGAGGAAGTCGCCGAAGCGCGTGGCCGCTGCGAAGAAGGCCGCCGCGACCCGCAAGCGGAAGAGCGCGACGCGCTCACGCGCGGCCAAGAAGGCCGCGACGTCGCGCAAGACCACCGCTCGCAAGACCACGAGGAAGTCGCCGAAGCGCGTGGCCGCTGCGAAGAAGGCCGCCGCGACCCGCAAACGGAAGAGCGCGACGCGCTCGCGCGCGGCCAAGAAGGCCGCGACGTCGCGGAGGCGCACCTCCAGCCGATCCCGCTAGACCCGCTCCCGGACCGGGGACGGGGCGGACCGATCAGGAAGCGGAGGCGGAGCTCCCACCGGTCGAACGTGCCGCTTGCTTGTTCGGGGCTGGTTCGTCGGGAAGGTGCAGGAGGTTCTCGACGTCGACGACGCCGGGAACGGCGCGCGTCCGGGCGACGACGTCCTCCATGAAGCCACGATCGACGACCCCTCGCAGTTGCGCAACGCCGTGGTCGACGTTGACCACGATGCCGCCGGCCTGCAGTTCGCGCCGGCCGAGGACCTCGCTCCGGATCCGATCGGCGATCGTCGCGTCGTCCATGTCCCGTTCGACGTCCCCCGTGCCACCGAGCTCGTGCAGCTTCCCCTCGACCACGTTGGTCGCGTTCCGCGACAGCTCGTCCGCTCGTTCGCGGCTGCGTCGGAGCAGCGCGCCGGCCTGGTCGCGGAGCTTGGCTCGGCGGCCGTTGCCCGCGTCCGGGTCGAACAGGTAGGCGGCCGCGGCGCCCAGCGCGGCGCCTCTCGCGAATGCTCGTAGATGCATGGCTCCTCCTCGGATCGGTCGGTCGGCCTCGTCAGCCCTTACCCCGCCACTGCTCGAGGCAACCGCGGCGGTTGCCGCCGGCCGGGGTGGGGTACCCACGCGGAGAGCGAGGAGGACCAGCGTATGTCGATCGATCGAGAGCCACCCGAGGAACCACGCGACTCCGTGACGCCGGAGCCCGAGGAGATCGATCCCGCCGACGCCGGCGGGGACTCGCCGGGCGCGCCGATCGAGATCCCGGATCGGCCGATGGCATCCGATCGCCACGGGACCACCGCGGAGGAGCAGCGGGAAGATCCGTCACTCGAACGACGGCTCGGGATGGAGCGACCGGACGTATTCGAGACCGGACGGGCGGGAACGCCTCCTTCGCAAGCGAAGCCGATCCTCGATGACGACGTCGCGGTGGAAGACCTGAACGTCGACCAGCCCCGCTTCGACCCCGAGGAAGCGGACCTGGACCGCACCCCCCAGGAGGTCTCGGAGCAATCGTCCGAGGTCGTGGACGACGGCCCGGAGGGCGCCGCGATCCACATCGAGCCCGACTAGCCGCGAGGCGGTCGGAGCCGGCCGGCCTGCCGACGGCAGGGTCGAGGGCCGGTATCGTTCCCTCGACATGGCAACGGGGGTGGCGTCGCGTCGCGCGCAGCGACGGTCTGTTCGGCTCGCTCGCGCCGGGCTGGGGCTGGTGATCCCCGTTGCCCTCGTGACCCTCTCGCCCGTTCCGGCTCGCGCGGGCACGCCCCGGGTCCCGGGCATCGACGTCTCGAAGTGGCAGGGCGACGTGGAGTGGGCGGCGGTGGCCTCCACGCAGATCCGCTTCGTGATCATGCGCTCGACGATCGGCGACACCGGTTCGACGCCGCTCTCCGTCGACGAGCGGTACGGCGAGTACCTCGCCGGGGCGACCGCGAACGGGCTGGTCGTCGGGGCGTACCACCGCGCGAACGTCGGCCGGGGCGAGGGCGATGCCGAGGAGGAGGCGGACTGGTTCGTCGATCTGTCCCGGATCGAGTCCGGCGACGTGATCCCCGTGCTCGACATCGAGGAGACCCACGGCCTGTCCGTCCTCGAGATGCAGGACTGGGTCCGGAGGTGGGTCACCCGCGTCCACGCGCGCACCGGCGTGCGGCCGATGGTGTACTCGAGCCCGTACTTCTGGCGGACGTACCTGGGCGACACCACGTGGTTCGCGACGAACGGGCATCCGTTGTGGATCGCCCATTGGGGGGTCGAGGACCCCGACGTCCCCGCGCAGGACTGGGGTGGCCACGGCTGGACGTACTGGCAGTGGACCGCGAGCGGGAGCGTGGACGGGGTCGCCACCGCGGTCGACCGCGACCGCTTCCTCGGCTCGAGCCTCCGGCACGGGAAGATCGCCTCGGTGACGGTCACCCCGTCATCGGGCGGGACGGTCACGGGCGCGAGGATCGCGTGCGGCGGCGCGGACGTGCGATGTACACGGCTCGCGAACCCCGACACGACGCTGAGGCTCACGGCCACGCCGGAGCGCGGGGCGGTGCTGCTCCGCTGGACCGGGGCGTGCGCGGCCGCGGGCACGTCCGCGACCTGTGACGCGCTCGCGCTGGGCGACCTGGCGGCCGCCGCGATCTTCGGCTATCCGCTGTCCGTGGAGCTGACAGGGACCGGCGGCGGGACCGTCACGTCCTCGCCGTCCGGGATCGACTGTCCGGCCGACTGCCACGAGATCGTGGCCGCGGGCACCACCGTGACGCTGCACGCTGACGCCGATCCGGCGTCGGTCTTCGACGGCTGGGGCGGGCCGTGCGCCGGGATCGATCCGACCTGCACCGTCGACGTCTCGGCGGTGA
>DASQTT010000303.1:0-2001 GCA_035641735.1 Actinomycetota bacterium
GGGCGGGGGGGCGTGGCCCGCCCGGGCCTGTCCGAACAGGTCGGGATATGGAGGCCGGCTCCGGGAACGCCCGGCCGTTGTCGGCGAGACGGGGGGCCACCTCGCTCGGACGCCGGCCTTCGACGCCTCTCGGGAGACCACTGCCACCTCGACCGAGACCTTGTAGCCGGTGGAGGTTGCGCGCCGGAGAACCCAGGCTGAAGCTCGCGCGACCGGTTCGAGCCCGGCCTCAGGGCATGCGGACCAGGAACGGTTCGACGGTCTCGGGGACCTCGTCCAGCCGCAGCTCGCCGAGGTGGTCGACGTCGACCCGCTGGAGGGTGAACGAGAAGGTCGTCCCCGCTCCGACCTCGGAGTCCACCCAGATCCGTCCGGACATCGCCTCGACCAGCGTCCGGGCGATGTAGAGGCCGAGGCCGGTCCCGGGACGGCGCGAGGCCGGACCGTCCTGGACGCGGTAGAAGCGGTCGAAGATCATGTCGCGGTGCTCCGGGCCGATCCCCTCGCCCAGGTCGCTGACCGAGATCGTCACCGAGCCGCCGCCGACCGCCGTGCGCACGTCGATCGGGAGTCCCGTGGGCGCGTACTTGTCGGCGTTCGACAGCAGGTTCAGGACCACCTGCTCGACGCGGAAGGGGTCGGCGAACACGATCGCCGAGTCGCGGAGCGGCTCCAGGACGACGGGGCGGTCAGGGTGTTGCTCGCGGAACTCCTTCACGAGCCGGCCGAGTACGTGGTCGAGCACCACGGGCTGGAGGTCGACGACGAGCCCCCCGGCCTCGATCAACGAGACGTCGAGCATGTCGTTCACCACCCGCTCGAGGCGCTGGGCCTGCCGAAGCATGATCCGGTAATACTCCTGGCGCTTCTCCGGGGAGTCGTCCACGGTCCCCTCGACCAGGCTGGCGAGGAACCCTCGCAGCGGTGTGAGGGGAGAGCGGAGCTCGTGGGAGACCATCGAAACGAAGTCCCGCTTGATCTGCTCGGCTTTCATCTCCTCGTCCGCGTCGCGCACGACGACGATCCGCGCTGGTGGCGAGCCCTCGTCGTCGCGGATCGTGCTCGTTCGGAGGCGTAGCTCCTTCGTGGCACCGGCCCGCGTCGCGGCCGTCGTTCCCCCGGCCCGGCCGTTTCCGCCGCCGTCATCCTCGGCCAAGGCCCGGATCAGCCCCGGACCGAGTAGGTCCTCGCAGCGACGGCCGAGCGCCTCGGACTCGGCGTAGCCCAGGATGGCTTGCATCGCGGGGTTCCACGTCGAGATCCGGCCGTCCCTGTCCACCGTGAACACCCCGTCTGAGGTGTGCGACACGATCTCGGAGAGGCGGGCGCGCTCCAGCGTCTTGCCGTACACGCGGTGGTTGCGGAGCCGGCCGCCGATCTGGCTCGCGAAGCCCTCGAGGAGCGCGCGCTCCGTGGCCGTCAAGACGCTGGTCCGGTAGACGGCGAGGACTCCTCGGATGTCCTCGCCCTCGCCGACGAGGGCGATCTGCGGGGCGACGCCGTTCCGGACGGCGACGAACGCGTCGAGCGGGTCGGGGCCGGCATCGTCGACGGTGAGGTGCCGGATCCCGCCGGACGTATGCACGGCGACGGTGTTCTCGTCGACGACGACGAGCTCCACACGGTCGGCGGGCAGCAGCTTCTCGAGCAGGCCGAGGAAGTCGCCGAAGGTCTCGGTCGTTGCGAGTGGGCCCGAAAGCGCGCGGCCGGCCTCGTAGAGGTTCCGCATCTGATCCCGCTCGCGGATGCCGTCGACCCAGCGGCGGTACGTCACATAGGCGAGGGCCACCGGAGCGACCATCAGCGCGAGGGCGAAGGGCTGGATCGTCCAGGAGATCGCGCCGAGGATGCCCAGCGCCACGTTGCCGAGCCAGTGCATCACGTTGAGAGCGAGGGGTAGCCGGAACACGTCGATGAAGCGGGTGCCCTCGACCATGGAAACGACGAGCATGATCGCCGTGGCGTTCACGACGAATGCGATGTACATCGCCAGAAGGACGG
>DASQTT010000304.1:0-2640 GCA_035641735.1 Actinomycetota bacterium
GTCGGTCCGGACCTCCAACCAGCGGTAGCGCAGATCGGAGGTGCCGGGCATTAGGACTTGTGAGGCTCCGCCCGCACCATCGCGTCGCGCTCCTCCTTCGGGAAGGCGAAGCCCATCACCGTCTCGTCCCTTGAGAAGGCGAGTACACGATGGGTCCGACGCGGAACTTGACCCGGTCGTGCACGAGCGCCTCGGTGGTACGCGGAAGCGTCGTCGCGAACGATCGAACCTCTTCAACCGTGATCATGTCGTGCTCCTAGATTCGATGTGTCGACACGATAGGACCCGGCGCCGACAACAGCGGTTCGCTCCCGAGCAGCAGCGCGTCCTCCAAGGCTGGCTCACGATCGCGCACCTCTATGTCGCGGTCTTCCTCCTCGACGCAGGCGAAGTGTTCGCCGACGTGGCGGCGCAGGTCCTCATGCCGGCGATCGGCGAGTTGGGTCCGCGACGTACTCACTACGAGGCGCCCGTGACCTGAGCAGATGATCCTCAGGTGGAGCGATCATGCTCAATTCCAATCGACGAACGACTGTTTGTATCGATGCGCTCGACGTGACCGTTGGCCTGTGGGCTCCTCGAGAACCGGCAAAGAGCAGATCTATGCGTTGAACGGCCGATGGCGCCCACCAGCGCCTAGACGGCTTCGAGACATAGTTCGAGCCTCCTGCGACGTCAACACGCCGGCCCCTCTACTCCGAGGTCGCGGTAGTCCGTGCGAGTCTCTGACCCAGTGAGCGTCCCCCTCTGGGCCGGGCCACGGGCGGCAGAGCGGGGCGACGTCCGCCAGATTTCGACCGAAACCACCGTGAACGTGAAAGGAGGTACCGGAGGAGCGACTGGAACTACCATGCCTTCTGGTGGACGGACTATCGCGCCAGGAAGTGGCCGAGAAAGCCGGGGTCGACCCCGATTACGTCGACCGGTTGGTCGAGTTCGGCATCCTGAGGCCTCGCATGGGTGACACGCTTTCGCGGGGGGACGCTCGCAGGGCGCGTTGGGTACAGAGCTTGGAGCGGGCCGGCGTGCCGCTCGACGGGATCGCCGCGGCCGTCCGGGATGGAGGCCTCTCGTTCTCCTTCCTGGATGCGGCGGCATTCGATCGGTTCCCGGGACTCAGCGGCACTACATTCCGCGAGTTGAGCGAACGGACGGGCGTCTCCTTCGAACTCCTGAAGGTGGTCCGGGAGGCGCTCGGCTTCGCGGAGCCACGGCCGGAGGATCGGGTCCGCGAGGATGAGCTGTCTGTGGTGCAGGCGATCGAACTGCAGCTCTCGAAGGGGTTCCGGCCTGTCGTCATCGAGCGGTGGCTTCGGGTCTACGGGGACAGTCTGCGCCGGATCACCGAGACGGAAACGGCCGGGTACGCGACTGAGGTGGTGCGCCCCCTGCTCGAAGCGGGCATGACGGAGGGGGAGATGCTGGAGGCTCAGGCGGACGAGGGGTCCCGGATGGGACCCCTTACCGAACAGGCCCTCCTTGCCATCTACCATGGGCGGCAGGAACACACCTGGAGCAAGGCCTTCGTCGAGTATGTGGAGGGCGCGCTGGAGAAGGCCGGTCTGTACAGCCGGCTACGGCGTCCGCCGGCGGTGTGCTTCCTCGACATCACCGGGTACACGGGCCTGACGGAGGAGCGGGGAGACGAGGCTGCGGCCGACCTGGCGGCCAGGCTTGGCACGCTGGTCCGGCGGTCCTCCCAGGAGCACGGAAGGCAGCCCGTCAAGTGGCTCGGCGACGGCGTGATGTTCTACTTCCCGGATCCGGCCGACGGCGTGCTGGCTGCCCTCGACATGGTGGAGGCCGTCGCGACGCACGATCTTCCGCCCGCCCACGTGGGGATCCACGCCGGGCCGGTGGTCTTCCAAGAGGGTGACTACTTCGGCCGGACGGTGAACATCGCGGCGAGGATCGCCGAGTACGCCAGACCAGGCGAGGTCCTGGTGAGCCAGGAGGTGATCGACGAGGCCGACGGAACACTGGTCATGTTCACGGAGATCGGACCCGTCGCGTTGAAGGGCGTGGCGGGCACCATCCATCTCCATTCCGCCCACCGGGGCGCCTGAGGCTCAGGGTTTCCAAGCCAAGCCACCAGTAGGTACGGACCGGGGCGCCAGTCATCCCCTCGGGGTTGAACCATTTCACGCAAGGCGGCATCAGAACCGGAAGCGGACGGGCGTCTTGATGATCCTGTCGCGGTCCAAACAGTCGAGGCGATCATGCCGCCCGCTCGTGGATGCGTCCGCGAAGAAGATCTCGGCGGAACGCCCTGGACTCGTCGACCAGACGGACGAGGACGAGGACGATGTACGGACGATCCCAAGGCGCGCGGATGCTTCCGCCAGCGTCGATCAGAGTGGAACCGGATCTTGGAGACCTACACCTTGTTCGGGGGCGTCCGCGAAAGACACAACTTCAACTCGTATCGGTTAAGAGACAGGGACCCGCGAGGTCTTCGTGATCTACTCGGTGACCTGACAGACGGACCGAGATTCCCCCACCGGCACCGAGCGTTGTCGGAGCGGTCAGGAATCGTTGCCTTCGATCCGGTGCTGTACCTCGCGCAGGCGATCAACGACGCCGTGAAGGATCGCCACGGCCACGCTTGGATTCTGTATAAGGAACGGCTCGAAGTAGGTG